>JBATHQ010000378.1:0-10175 GCA_049667005.1 Psychromonas sp. | reverse complement strand
GTTGATAACGGACTGCAATTGGTTTACCGGTGAATACTCAGCCGATTTGATATTATCCCAAGGTAGTGCATTATCTTCTAAACTCTCACCAGTATCTTTTGGATCGATGCCGGTAGGGAATGCGATATCAGGAATAACACCTCTGTTTTGCGTACTTCCGCCGTCAATACGATAGAATTTTGCAATGGTATATTGAACCGACCCGAGCAGATCTGCATCTTTATCATAAAAACGGGATATACGGCGATGTTGCTGCACAGTACCTTTACCAAAACTTTGTTCGCCGATAATAATTGCGCGTCCATAATCTTGTAAAGCAGCAGCAAATATTTCCGATGCCGATGCACTATTACGGTTAATCAGGACAGTCAGAGGCCCCTTATAACTTACAGCCTTATTATCATCCTCGTGAACTAAAATCTGATTGCGGCTATCACGTACCTGCACAACAGGGCCGGACGGAATAAATAGACCGGTTAATAACGTCGCTTCACTTAATGCACCGCCACCATTATTACGTAAATCAATAATAACACCTTCGACGTTTTGCTCTTTAAGAACACTTAGCTCCTTATCCACATCTACACTTAATTGCATATAAAAACTCGGAATGGTTATCACCCCAATTTTTTTACCGCCAATCTCTTCAACAGATGATTTTGCTTCTCTATCTTCAAGATGAATCTGTTCACGCGTGATCACCACAATGTGATTTTTAACATCCGCTTTCCCTGACAAAATCTGTAATTGAACTTTGGTTCCTTTAGGCCCTTTAATCAGATCAACAATATCATCCAGACGCCATCCAATCACATCAACAATTTTTTCATTTTCCTGTCCGACGCCGATTATTTTGTCGTCTTTAAGGATCTGCTTGGAACGCTCAGCGGGTCCGCCAGGAACAAGACTTTTTACAATAGTATAATCATCTTCGAGTTGCAGAACTGCACCAATACCTTCCAGAGACAAGTTCATTTCCATGTTGAAACGCTCAGCATTTCGCGGTGATAAATAGCTTGTATGGGGTTCAATTGCGCGTGCATAGGCATTCATAAAGCTTTGGAAGACATCTTCGCTTTCAGTCTGGGTTAAGTATTTAAGTGCATAACCGTAACGTTTGCTTAATAACTCTTTGATCTCTTTCCAGTCTTTACCCGTTAATTTAAGCACTAAGGCATCGGACTTTACTTTTTGCTGCCAGATCTTATCTAGCTCTTTACTATTTTTTGCCCAGACAGCTTTACTACGGTCAAATTGGAACTCATCAGGCGTATCAAATTTAATTTCAGTATCTAACAAAGATAAAGCATAACTGAAACGCTCATAACGGCGATCAAGGTTGAGCTGATAAATCTCATACGCGGGAGTGAGATTGCCTGTTTGCAAACTATCATCAAGATAAAATTGATATTTTTTTAAATTATCAATATCAGCTTGGGTGAAGATCTGTTTATTGAAATCAAGCTGCTCAATATAACGTTCAAACACCTGCCCCGAAAGCGTATTATCTAACGGAACATATTTATAATGGGAACGGCTGAATAAATCACTGACTCTTTTCGCCACTTTAGCATGTTGAGCTTGCTGCTCTAATTGCGGTATATCCTTTCTATCAACACTGCCTGGCAACGCCAAAACAGTACCTATATATAAAGTACTGGCTATAACTAAAATGTGACGAAAATATTGATTCATTAATATTCCTTTAAACAATTAGATGTTTGGCTTTAACTTTCACCGTCATGCCGGAAGCAAGTTGTACCTGAACATCATCTTTTAAAATTTCAACGACTATTGCCGAGACAGGAGATTTACCCAACAAAACTTTGACCGCTTGTTTTAGCGTAAGTTCAGAGTGTGTTGCCTCTTTATAGTTACTCAAATCAGGTGCAGCTTCAATACTCGCTTCTTTTTTAAGTACTTTTTTGTCACTGCGTTTAGGCACATTTATTTCTTTAATGACTTTTTTAGGTGCGGATTCTTTCTGGGTTGTTTTTTTCTGTTTAGCAAAAACTTTATCTTTACTTTCTTTGAGCGTTTTTAACGCGTGCTCTGCATGTTCAGCTGAAACGATATCACCCTCATTGCCATCTAAATCAACACGCTTTTCTGATTCTTTTATACAGTGCAGGTAGCGCCAACTTAAGGTGTATTGACGTAACGCGCCACGTATTTGCGTTTTACTAACCCGTTCTTCATTTTCCAGACGAGCAGCAAGATCTTGAAATATACCAATTTTTAATGGTTTCGCTGGCATATTAGCAGCAGTAAAACATAAAGGAAACTGTTCAGTTAGAAAGTTAATTATCTGTTTGTTGTTAGTAAATTTTTCTGTGTTTTCCATGTAGAACCTAATTAGTGTTGCCAGTAACCTAATGATTAAACCGTAGTTTTAAATCATTGAGAATATAAAATTACCCATAGTATAGGGATGCGACTGTGAAATGTGAAACTTAATTTATATTTGTTCGCTATTTTACGACTGCAAAAAGTTAAAACGAACATTTTAGCGACTATATTTATCCATTTATTGATTTTTATCAGTCTCAGAACAGATGTGCAGACTTTCACTTAATAACAAAAACAAGTAGAATGCGCGGCCTGCAAAGCGTTGCTTTGCCCCTGACTTGATATCAGATATAGAGATTTATTATGACCCCAGAATTACTTTCCCCTGCCGGGACCTTAAAAAACATGCGTTATGCCTTTGCTTATGGCGCAGATGCTGTTTATGCCGGACAACCACGTTATTCACTGCGCGTGAGAAACAATGAGTTTAATCTTGAGAAATTAGAAATTGGCATTAATGAAGCACATGCACAAGGCAAAAAGCTTTATGTAGTGTGCAACATTCAACCTCATAATTCCAAATTAAAAACATTTATCCGGGATATGCAACCGGTAGTGATGCTGAAACCCGATGCTTTGATCATGTCTGATCCGGGTTTAATTATGATGGTCAGAGAAGCCTTCCCTGAGATGCCGGTGCATTTAAGTGTGCAGGCAAATGCAGTAAATTGGGCAACCGTGAAATTCTGGGAAAAACAGGGTGTTGAGCGCGTCATTTTATCCCGTGAACTGTCTTTAGATGAAATTGAAGATATCAGACAACACTGTCCGGACATTGAGATTGAGGTTTTTGTACATGGTGCGTTATGCATGGCCTATTCAGGTCGTTGTCTCCTGTCCGGTTACATCAACAAACGCGATCCCAATCAAGGAACATGCACCAACTCCTGCCGCTGGAAATATGATGCCCATGCTGCAACAGAAAATGAAACAGGTGATATTGTTGCGATTCAACCTGCGCCAACACTGGGCGAAGGTAAACCCACCGATCAAATGTTTTTATTACAAGAGCAAGGTCGTCCAAATGAATATATGCCTGCATTTGAAGATGAGCATGGTACTTATATCATGAACTCCAAAGATCTGCGTGCAATTCAACATGTAGAACGCCTTTTAAAGATTGGCGTGCAGTCTTTGAAAATTGAAGGCAGAACAAAAAGTTTCTATTACTGCGCCCGCACAGCACAGGTTTATCGCAAAGCCATGGATGATGCCATTGCCGGCCGTCCATTTGATCCTAAATTAATGGGAACATTAGAAAACCTTGCGCATCGCGGCTATACAGAAGGTTTTTTAAGTCGTCACACGCACGATGAATATCAAAACTATGATTACGGTTATTCGATCAGTGATACACAACAATTTGTTGGCGAAATTACTGCGCGTAATGCCGATGGTTTAGCGGAAGTCATGGTTAAAAATAAATTTTTGCTGGGTGACCAACTTGAATTGATGACGCCACAGGGGAACATTAATTTTACACTGGAGCAGCTGCAAACTAAAAAAGGTGAGTTAGTTGATGTTGCGCCGGGCTCAGGACACGTATTATACATGCCGATACCAAAAGAGATCGATCTCAGTCATGCACTGTTAATGCGTAACCTTAACCGCGGTGAAAACACACGCAATCCACATAGTAAATAAGCGCATGGCATTATTAATTAAGGATAACTGTATCAACTGTGATATGTGTGATCCGGAATGTCCAAACGAAGCGATTACTTTTGGTGCAGAAATCTATGAAATCAATCCGGATTTGTGCACCGAATGTGTGGGTTTTTATGAAAAACCAACTTGTATGGCTGTCTGTCCAATTAACTGTATTATCATCGATCCGGCGCATCTCGAAACTGAACAACAGCTGATAGATAAGTTTGCGGAATTATACAGTGGTTAATTTACTGACATTTATAGTGCGAGAAGATCGAGTCGTTTAGCTGATCACAATTGTGAATTGAAGATTAGGGTCTGTTGACCCTATTTTCGAGTAAAATCATGGTGCATTACGGTATCAAGTGACGGGAACGCTTTAAATGAGTCGGGGAAAATAGTATTTTTCGCCTGTTAACCTGTAACATAATGAGATATATAGAAAAAATATAAATAAAAAGATCCTGCTTCAAGTTATTAAACTATTTTTGTTCATAATAAATAAGAATATTGCTCTAATCGGAACTAACGAATTAAGCGGCACAGTTAAGTGCTCTAAAATAGAGTAGAGATGCAAGGATCTGCGATATGCAACTATCAGATGGGATGAACAAGTATAACATGCGTTTTTTTCTTTTATTCGGCACAACGCTTTTATTAAGTGCTTGCTATCAAAGCGAATCATCACTTACAGATACTGTAATCTACTGTTCTGAAAGTAATGTACAATCCTTCAATCCCCAGGTCAGTCACGATATATCCAGTTTGGATGCAACAACTCACCAATTATATAATCGGTTAGTTAAAATAGACCCTATAACCAATGACTATATTCCAGATCTTGCCACACAGTGGATATTGAGTGAAGATAAGTTAACTTACACCTTTTTCCTGCGCAACAATGTTAGCTTTCATCAAACGGATTATTTTACCCCTTCTCGTTATTTCAATGCCGATGATGTTATTTTCAGTTTAAAAAGAATGCTCGTTCAAGACCACCCTTTCCACTTTATCAACCGCAGCGGTGATGCCTATTTTTTTAACCACCCTTTTACCAACTTAATTGCGGATATCGTCAAACTTGATGATTACAGTATTCAATTTATTTTAAAAAAACCGGATACAACGCTGCTTGCCAACCTGGCTGCTCATTATTCAGTCATACTTTCTAAAGAGTACGCAGATCAGTTGTTAGCCAAAAATGCTGCCGAGCAAATTGATTTTTACCCTATTGGCACTGGCCCTTTTAAATTTGAAAATGCAGACAGAGTTGATATTACGCACTATCGGCAGCATCCAGAATATTGGGGTGGTAAGGTATCAATTGAACGCCTTATCTTTGATGTAACAGCAAATAAGACTAAACGCTATGCTAAACTACTCACTGGTGAATGTGATATCATTACAGACCCAGCCCCCAGTCAGTTACAACAACTAAGCAAAAGATCGAATATCATACTCGCGAGTCACCCCACCGCCAATATCGCTTTATGGACCTTCAATACCAATAAAAAACCTTTTCTTGATAAAAAAATTCGCCAGATTTTTTCCAACGCGGTAGATCAAAAAAACATTCTGAAAGCCGTCTTTTATCAAAGCGCAACAACAACCAACGCCTTATTAAACACAAAATCCTGGGCATATAATCAAGAATCAGCTGAAATTCAATACAAACCACTGCAGGCACACAGAGCACTTGAGAAGATGGGTTATGATTTTAATCGTACCATCTCCATTCTTACCCCCGTTGAAAATTCTATTTTCAACCCTAATTTCCTTAAAACAGCAGAAATAATTCAAGCTAACTTATTAAAAATAGGGGTTAAAAGTGAAATTATTTATCTAAATCAAATAGAAATTCAAAAACATTTAATTTCCGGTGATTATGATTCCTATTTGACCGGTATCAATGGCAATATAGATGATCCGGATAGCATATTTAGACCCTTGTTAAGCTGTGATTCAACGGTATTAGAAGGAAATGCCAGCCAATGGTGCTCGAAAGAGGTGCAGGATTTGTTAAATTTGTCATTGATAGAGCCTGACGTTACCAAGCGCATCGACAATTACTATCAGTTACAGAATATTATTCAGGAACAACGCATCTATTATCCAATTGCCCATATACTGCGTATGGATGCTTATAATAAAAACATATCCGGTATTTTGGTGGATCCGTTTACCGGTATCAATTTCCAAAATATCAGAAAAACAGAAGCCTATTAATTATGCTCATTTACCTATTTCGCCGTTTCAATTTATTACTCTTCACCGCACTGACGTTGTCGATCATCGCTTTTATGCTGAACCTTTGGTCAGGTCCCGGATTAAAGGCGCAAAGTGCTAATTATGTTATGCTTTATCTGAACTACATGCTGGATGTTTTACAAGGGCACTGGGGCACATCAATCATTAACCAGCAGTCGCACATGATGAATGGGCTAAACGCATTTTCCTCAACGCTGGAACTTTGCCTGGTGGCGATGATTGCATCCATTATTATTGGTTTACCATTGGGTATTTTTTCCGGGATTTACCGTAATGGCATCATTGATTATACGATCATGTCAATCGCATTGATTGGTCTGGCACTGCCTGCATTCTGGCTCGCCATTATTATGATTATGTTATCAATAACATTCGGCATCTCCTTACCTATCGATGGTAATATCAGCCCAATTTATGAGATACCTCATATTACCGGCTTTCAGTTAATCGACAGTTTATTTGCCAGAGAGTTGTATAACCTGGATGCCTTTTTCAACCGCTTAGCACACCTTATATTGCCCTCTATTGTTTTATCTTTTTTTATCACCAGTGAAATCATCCGATTGACGCGGCATTCAATTTCGCTGGTAATGAAAAGTAATTACATAAAAGCAGCCAATACCAAAGGATTATCTGTCTTACAAATTGTTTTCCGCAATGTGCTTAAAAACGCACTGCCCGCCATTATTCCGCAATTAAGATTGCAGCTAAATACCATAATATCGATAGCGATGACCATCGAAATTGTATTTTCTTCCCAAGGCGCAGGTGTTTGGTTACTTACAAGCATTAAAAATGGCGATTATTTAGCGCTATCGACAGCGGTGATTATAATTTCCGGATTCATTTTACTTTTCGGTATAATCATCGATATTGTGCAAGTGCTTATTTCTCCTACTACACGGAAAATGTTATATGCTGATAAATAACGAATTTAACGAAGAAAAAATACAATCTCCGTTACAGTATATTTGGGCTATTTTCAAAAGAAATAATTTTGGGATTTTTGCCATGTGGGTAGCTATTATACTGATTATAATAGCTTTGTTTGCAGATTATATTGTTTTTCATTCTCCTTTTTTACAAGATCCTGATCAGTTATTATTGCCCCCCTATTGGGTAGAGGGCGGGACGACTGCGCATATATTCGGTACGGACGATTTAGGGCGGGATGCACTGGCCCGTTTAATTAAAGGATTTCAATTTACCTTTGCAGGGGCTTTATTGATTACCTGTGCGATATCTTTTATCGGCACAATTATTGGCTCTACAGCGGCTTTAACAAAAGGCATTAAAGCAAGCATTCTGCATCATCTACTCGATGCCCTGTTAACTATTCCGACATTATTAATTGCGCTTATTTTAATTGTATTGTTCGGGCCGAGTTATCAAAACTGTTTGATCGCAGTCTCTCTGTCGTTATTGCCGCAGTTTATACGCGGGATCTACCTTGCCATTAAAAGCAAATTAAGCAAACAACATATTATCGCCCTGCGACTTGATGGTGCAACTAATTTTCGTCTACTGCGATTTGGCATATTCCCCAATATCCTCGAACCTTTAGTAACCCTGTTTAATCGTATTTTTACCATGGCGATATTAGAGATAGCAACACTGGGTTTCTTAGGGTTTGGCACGCAATCACCCAACGTCGAACTGGGCAAATTAATCGCTGACAATATAGAGCTGTCATTTTTAGCACCATGGCTTATCATTCTGCCGGGGCTGTTAATTTTTATTACTATTATGATTGTCAATATCCTGACGGAAGGTTTACGCCTGGCAATTATTCAAGGGGAAGATTAATGGCGCTCTTAGATATTAGAAACTTAAGCATCGATATTACCACTGCACAAGGTACGATGCGCGTTGTTGATAAAGCATCATTAAATATTATTGATGGTTCAATTCACGGTTTAGTCGGCGAGACGGGTTCGGGAAAAAGTTTAATTGCGAGCGTTATATTAGGATTACATAAACCCAATTGGACGGTAACGGTAGATCGGATGTTTTTAGGCTCAACCGATTTAACCAAACTATCTCCCAAAGACCGGCGTAAGATCATGGGTAAAGAGATCGCCATGATCTTCCAACATCCCCGTTCTTATCTGGATCCGAGTAAAAAAATATTTGCGCAGATTAATGAGGTATTACCTAATATCTCCATTAAAAACCGTTTACTGGATAAAATAAAACAGGAGAGAAAGAAAACCTCCACACAACTTATAAAAGAGTTATTTCATAAAGTGGGTATTCAGAATGATCAGGCTGTATTAAAAAGTTACCCGCATCAGTTATCCGAAGGTATTTGCCAAAAAGTCATGATAGCAATGGCCATTGCCAATAACCCAAGGCTGATTATTGCAGATGAACCGACCAATGGCATGGAGGCGGTGACGCAAGCTCAAATTCTGCGTTTATTATATAAATTGAACCAATTAAACAACACCACGATTTTATTATTAAGTAATAACTTTAGCACTATTAGTAGCTTATCTGATTTCATCACCTTGATTTACTGTGGCCAAACGGTAGAATCCGGTAGTTATAAACAAATTATTGAAAGCCCGATGCACCCCTACACCGAAGCGATGATCAAGACAACATTAGAGTTTGATGAAGGCGTCACCCGTAAAAGTCACATCTATACCTTGCCTGGAAATATTCCGTCATCCAACCAGCTACCAATAGGTTGTCGTTTAGGTCCACGCTGCCCACGCGCGCAAAGAACCTGTGTACAAAATCCTGATACGGTAAATTATAAAGGGCACATGATCCGTTGCCATTATCCAACTTTAGATGAAAAATATAATGACAGTACTCCTCAAAATAGATAATTTATATAAAAAATACAAAGGCAGTAAATATTTTTTATCATCCGGTTTTCGTAACGCGATAGGGCCAATAAATTTCACCCTCGAACGGGGCAAAACATTGGCAATTATCGGCGAAAACGGCTCTGGGAAAAGCACCTTGGTTAAAATGATTGCCGGCATAATTCCAACGACGTCAGGTGATATTATTATTAATGGTAATTCATTTGCCACCATGTCGCGCCAGGAACGCTGTAAATCTATTCGTATCATATTTCAGGATCCCGGTATTTCCCTCAATCCGAAAGTGACTATCGGTAAAATATTGACCGCACCGCTGGAATTAAACACCGACTTAACCGAGTTGCAACGTAAGCAGCAGATACTGGAAGTATTAGAACTGGTTGGTTTATTACCTGACTACCTGAAATTTTACCCAAATATGCTATCTGCGTTTCAACAACATCAGGTGGCCATTGCGCGGGCAATGATCTTAAACCCGGATATTATCATTGCGGATTCGATTTTATCTACTTTAGATATCTCCCTCGGTTTCAAAATTGTTAATAAGTTATTGGATATTCAAACAAAAACAGGTGTTAGTTATATCTTTATTTCGCATAAAATGAACCTAGTACGGCACATCAGTGATCAGGTTGTTGTTATGCAAAACGGCTTGATAGTCGAAAATAATACAACAGAACAGATATTCAATTATCCTCAGCAACAGACAACAAAAAACCTTTTACAGAGTGAACAGCCTGATTATAGAAAATGACAGCAAATATCAGACTCCATCTCATTTTTAATCCAATAAAATAAAAGTCTTTTAATTAAAAGGTGTTATTATCCAAAGTATCTGTTTTATAATGTTGTATCATTACATTCTCAATAATTTCAAGGCGTATTTTTTATTACAAAAATAAAATCGACGAGGATTATAAACAAACAACAACTCGGCACCTGAGTGATTAAGCGTAATTCGAAACTTAGTAATCATTATTAAGTTTCTATTTTAATAAATTTAAGTATATCGTCCTGAATATCATGGAGTGGATTTCAATGAAGCGTTACCAAAAAACGATGTGGATAACT
>JBATHQ010000377.1:0-7186 GCA_049667005.1 Psychromonas sp. | reverse complement strand
TCATCAATGGCTAAATCAGCTGAGAACCGTCCAATATCGTTATCAAAATACTCACCATTATGCGTCAACATTTTTTCATCAAGCGCGATTGAGCATAATATTTTGGCGCCAATACGAATGTCATTTCCCGCTAAACCAAAACCCTCTCTTACCATTTTGCTGGCGAGTAACGACCCCGGATTAACTGCAATCATAGTTGGGTTAGAATCAACAAGGCTTAATCCTTTTGTCCAAAGTCGTATAGCTCGTTTACTTTGCGCATAAGCTTGCATGTCATCGAGGATTAACTTGCCTAATAGAGCTTGCTGATTGACAGGACTTTGCGCGGCAGAAGAAAGGTTGATCACCCTGCCTGTTTTACCTAAATGAGGCGCTAATAATTGGGTAAGGTAAAATGGGGAAATGGTGTTAACAACAAAGCGTACATCTAAACCATTTTTATTTTTTGTATTGGGTACTTTAAAAACACCTGCATTATTAATTAATATATCCAGCTTGGGAAATTGCTCGATAATGGTAGTTGCTAGTATTTTAACGGATTCTATTACTGATAAATCTGCAACAACAGAATCTATTTTAGCTGTATTAGTTAATTTGCGTAATTGTGACTTAACGGCGTCTATTTTTTTGCTATCACGACCATGAATGATTAGATCATGCCCAAGCGAAGCAAGCATCTTTGCTGTTTCTAAACCGATACCATCTGTCGCACCAGTGATAAGTATTGTTTTTTTCATTGATTAGATCCTGGGGTCTATATAAGACCCTAATAATGAAAACAAGCTAGAAGGCTAACTAGCTTGTTAAATTTATCGGGATGGATATTTTTGATACTAAATTTCTACGACTACTTTACCCATACCTTCACCACTTGATAAACGTGCATAAGCATCGCCGACTTGCTCAAGTGCGTAATGGTTTACGTCTAAAACCGGTGTTAAACCACCATCTTCTACAATTTCAGTTAGCTTGCGCAAGATAGCTGCATGTTCTTCACGTTTTGTGTTGTGCAGCATTGGAATAAGCATAAATACAACATGTAATGACAAACCTTTCATGTGTGCTGTCATTAAATCAAGTTCTAACATAGATGTGGTCGATGCAATTTGGCCATTCAAAGCAGCGCCCTCAAAAGAGTTAAGTAAATTTACACCACCCACCGAATCGAAAATAATATCAAAACCTTTACCATCAGTATGCTGTGCAACATAATCCTGTACTTTTTCTGTTTTGTAGTTAATCGCTGTTGCACCTAATTTCTCTATTAAAGAGAGTTGCTTATCGCCACCACCCGTAGCATAAACTTGCGCACCTAAATATTTTGCAAGTTGAACCGCAACATGACCAACGCCACCAGAGCCGCCGTGAACTAATACTTTTTTACCTTTTGTAATTTGTGCTCGTTGTAAACCTTCGTAGGCAGTGATACCGACTAACGGTAAAGCAGCGGCTTCTCGCATACTTAAATTTTTAGGTTTTAATGCAATCAGGTTTGCATCAGCAAGCATGTATTCGGCCAAAGCACCCTGCAAATCTGCCAAGCCTCCGGCGCAACCGTAAACTTCATCGCCAACTTTATAATCAGTAACACCCGCGCCAACTTGCTCAATTGTTCCGGCAAAATCCATTCCCAAAATTGCAGGAAGAGCAGGGGATAAACCCGCTAATTCTTCGCCCATTAGCTTAATCATAGTATCAACCGTATTTACGCTTGTTGCTGCTACTTTTATAACGACATGGCCTGCTTTTAACAATGGTTTTTCGATATTGTTTACTTCAAAAAGGGCTTCACTTCCGTAACTATTAAGTATCATTGCTTTCATTGTGTTTTCTCACTGTTTGTTAGATATTGAATAAAATGAGTATATTATCTATTAACATATTTGATAATGTGGCTGTACAATGAATTACTTTATATTTTTTATTGATAATTAATGGCAACTATGAATATACAACACTTAAAACTTTTTTTACGCATTGCTGCTACACAGAATATCAGCTTAGCGGGTGAATCTTTAGGGTTGTCTGCGGCCGTCGCTAGCAACCATATAAGTAAATTAGAGGAAAACTTAAAGGTAAGGTTAATCCACCGGACTACACGTAAAGTCTCGTTAACCGAAGAGGGAAAAACCTTTTTGCCTTATGCTGAAGATGTTATTGCTAGTGTTATGTCTGCTAAAGCTTCTATCGGTGTTGAAAGTAGTGTACTGCAGGGTACACTTCGTATTGCTGCCCCTGCGTCTTTTGGGCGTATGCATCTAATCCCTGCGTTAACACATTTTTTAAAATTGCATCCAGATTTAAAAGTAAATCTAACCTTATCGGATTCAATTATGGACTTGGTAGAGGGGGGCTTTGATGTTGCAATTCGAAATTCAAAACTAAGAGATTCAAGTTTAATTGCTAGAAAATTAACCTCCGATAATCGAATATTATGCGCATCGCCAGAATACATTGAAGCTCATGGGGAGCCTGATTGTCCAGAGCAATTAAAAGATCACCAGTGCCTCACCTTAATCGGGTTAGAACATTGGCTGTTTACAGGCGCTGTTGGCAATATTAGCGTAAAAGCGAAAGGTAATTTAAGTGCAGATAATGGTGAAGCAATTCGTGATGCTTGTGTGAATGGTCTCGGTATTACCATTTGTTCGAAGTGGATTGCATATGAGCAACTAAAACAAAAAAAATTAGTCGAAATATTAAAAGATTATCCGCTTGCCACGGAAACCGCTATTTGGGCTCTTTACCCAAGCTCTCGGCAAGTAGCACCAAAAATCCGTGTCTTTATTGATTACTGCATAGATTATTTTAGCGAAACACCTTATTGGGAGCAGTAATAAGGTGTTCGCGTTTACTGATTGCTGGCTATTGCGCATAAGAATGAATAAATTAATTTATTTAGACGTTTTGATATCCAGATAAAGTGTAAACGTTTTCACTTTGTGCTATAAAGAAACTCTGTTGTTATTTCTAGCGGGTTTCTATTATGTCTGAGACACTGACACCAAATATCGAACTATTTATTAAAAAGATCGATCCTTTTAGCCGTTTACCAGAAAAACTGCTCAACAAAGTAACCTCAACAATCAAAATTATCTACCTTGCGAAAGGGGAGGTGATTCCCCCTCCGCAAACCGATCAAGAAAAGTTTCTGTTTATCATCAGAACAGGTGCGGTAGAGCAAAGATTAACCGATGGCAAGCTCAGAGGGCGCCTGGAAGAGGATGATGTATTCGGATTTAGTCTTTTCTCTGAGTCAGAGACACGTTATCAAATACAAGCGATTGAGAATACATTGCTTTATATTGTACCTGCAAAAACGATCTATTACATTCAGTCTACCTATCCTGAATTCGCGCAACATTTTACCGGTAAACCTGAAGACCGGATCCATTCCGCGGTAGAATCAACCTGGACAGATATTAATAGCAGCTCTTTTTTTTATACAGTAGATCAAGTCTCTAGCGCACAGTATACCGAAGTTAATAGTCATGACTCTATTCGCGTGGTTGCCAAGATACTGCGTGCTAATGATGCCGCTTGCGCAATGGTTAAAGATAACAATAAGCTCATCGGCATTGTAACAGGTACCGATTTAATCGGGCGGGTTATTGCTGAGGGCAAGAGTACAGATTCACCTATCAGTGAGATAATGAGTCCGGATCCGGTCATTATTGGTCCACAGGAAACCGTTTTTGATGCGGCCATCAGCATGATGGAAAAGAACATTAAAAATCTGCCGATTGTTAAAGATGATCAGGTGATCGGCTTGCTTTCCCTGCATCAGTTATTTCAAAATCAACGTATACAAGCGGTTTATCTGATCGATAAGATAAAGAGATCAACCAGTGAAATTGAATTAGCAGCGTATACACCAGAGCGTGAAAGAATTTTTCAGAAATTGGCCAATGATAAGGTCCCAGCGGATCTTATCAGTACCATTCTTACTACGATTATGGATGCGGTTAACCAACGACTAATTGATATCGCTATTGATAGGCTAGGCCGGCCTCCCTGTGACTTTGCTTGGATTGTTTCAGGCTCTCATGCGCGAAGAGAAGCCAATATTCTCTCGGATCAAGATAGCGGCATTATAATGTCTGATCAGGCGAGCGCAAAAGATAAAGTCTATTTTCTGCACCTTGCAATGATTGTAACAAAAGGACTGGATTTGTGCGGCTATGAGCTTTGCCCAGGCAAGTTTATGGCTGTTACACGCAAATGGTGTCAGCCGCTTTCTGTGTGGCGAAAATACTATAAAAAGTGGATTCAGAATCCTGATTATGAATGTTTATTAAACCTCAGTGTGTTCCTTGATAGCCGCGTTGTTTACGGTAACGGTCAATATCGAACAATCTTATTTGATGAGTTTAAAGAGATGACCTCGCAGCGATTTTTCCTGGCCAAGTTAATTGGAGATGCCGCTGAAAATCGTACTCCTTTAGGGGTGTTTCATAATCTCGTTTTAACTAAGAATGAAAATAATGAGAAAACACTCAATATTAAGCGTTATGGTATTAATATCATTGTCGATCTTGCGCGAATTTATGCGCTTTCAGCTAAGATTGATGCCTGCAACACCACCGAGCGATTAATTGCCGTTAATAAAGCAGGGGTGATCGACGCGGGGACATTAAAAAATATTCTCAGTGCCTATAATTTTCTTAAAAGCTTTCGTTTTGCTTATCAAGTAGACATGATAAACAAAGGCGAAATACCGAATAACCAGATAAACCCTGATTATTTTGGCAGCTTCGAACGTAAGCATATCAAGGATACTTTCCGTTTAATTGATGACTGGCAACAGTTTACCATGATGAAGTTTAGCTGATGTTACGATTTTTTAAAAAAACTGACCTGCTTAGAGAGTTAAAAGAGAAACGAATCGCATGTTTGCAATACGCGCTACCGAATGCTATCAAAGATAATTTGAGTCAGCCGTTACCCGATAAAAACACGCCTTTTCGAGCGCTTTCTTTTTTGGTTGTTGATTTTGAAACGACCGGACTTGAGGCTGACACGAGTGATATTCTCAGTATGGGGTGGATAGAAATTTCAAATATGCAGGTAGACTGTGCTTCGCAAAGGCATTTCTATATTAATAACGACAAATATATTAACCATGAAACCGCTGTTATCAACCATATTGTACCGCAAATGGTACATCATGGTGTCAATCTAGCGGAAGCAATTGATATTCTATTGGATCACGCAAAAGATAAAATACTGGTGGTGCATGGCAAAGTCATTGAAAAGAACTTTCTTGATTGCTACGCACAGAAAAATTTGCAGCTGCCAGAGCTTCCTTTGATATGGATTGATACCATGAATATAGAGGGATGGCGGACGATGAATATGGAAGCGAAGATTGACCAGGATACTCGTCTTTCCTCGGTCAGGAAACGCTATAACCTTCCGCAATATAGTGCGCATAATGCCCTTATCGACTCGATAGCAACTGCTGAACTGCTGCTCGCACAGGTTGCAAATATTTATCGGGATAGAAACGTAACATTCGAGCAGTTGTATGGAATAAGCCAGTAGTTACCTCTTTTCTAATACATCTGGTTTTATCAATTGCTTATCTTCCTTGCTGCCTCTCTTGGCTTATTTTATCAGCGATAAATATCCATAACAGTGAGTGGCTATTTTTAGCCTTCACTTACTCCGCAAACGACGCCTGATGCCATGATCCTAACATAATGTAAATAACCTCAGTTCGGGATAAGTAAATCGATACAATACCGTTATTTCCGCGTATTTCTGCGTTAAATCACCCACCAATAGCCTCGTTATAGCTCTATTTAGTCGTTTTTTGGAAGATATGCCTGGGCTCCCATCTCTATCGAGTAGTTATTTTTGATTAGCTCCTAGCTATTGTTTTCGAAAACAATATATAACGTTATCTAGATCACATTATAAAATGCTGCAGAGTGAGTTAGATCTCATTATTAGAGAGAATGACTACGTTGTAAACGTTAACACTGCTAATCTTTACTTATTGTTTGCGAAAACATTTAGCATTTGTTTTTTAACTTTTATAATCAACCGGAGAAATATCATGTCAATAACAGTTCTTTTGTCATTCTTTTTCTTTACGGGCTTTGTGGTTTTTTACACATGGTCCAAAGTAAAGAAAGATAAAAATGACTCTAAAGATGGCTACTTCCTAGGCGGACGTAGTTTAACGGGTGGCCTTATTGCAAGCTCACTTATCCTTACCAACCTTTCTGCTACCAGTTTTGTCGGTATGAGTGCACTTTCATTTAAAGGCAACATGTCGGTAATGGGCTATGAAGTCGCATCAGGTATTACGCTAGTAATCATTGCGCTTTTCCTCGTTCCACGTTACTTGAAGCAGGGTATTACAACCATTCCTGATTTCTTGGAATCGCGTTATGACCTTTCTGTGAAGAAGTTTGTAACCATCCTTTTCCTGTTAAGTTATATTATTAACTTATTACCCAATACACTTTATGCAGGCGCGATGATTATCGGCGGTATCTTCGATATTGAAGCGGTACTGGGTATTGATCGCTTCCAGTCTGTCCTTCTTATCTCATCTGTTATCGGCTTCTTAGGTTTGTTCTATGCTATTTATGGTGGTCTGAAAGCCGTGGTTATTGCCGATAGTATGAACGGTATTGGCTTGGTTGTCGGTGGCCTAATGATCCCTGTCTTTGGTCTTATTGTTCTTGGTGACGGTAGCTTTATGGATGGTCTGACAACAATTACCACAACTGCAACTGATAAACTACAAGCCGTTGGTGCAGCAGATGATCCTAACGTACCATTCTCAACGATGTTTACGGGTCTTCTACTTGTTAATCTATATTATTGGGGTACTGACCAGGCAATCATCCAACGTGCACTGGGTGCGAAGAACCTTAAAGAAGGTCAGAAAGGTGTGATTCTAGCGGGTGCAATTAAGGTAATTACGCCTCTATTCCTAATTATTCCTGGTATTATTGCTTATCATATGTTCGGCAGTGCAGATGCAGCCGGTGTTAGCTTTGAAGCGGATACAATGTACACGCGTTTAGTTGGCGAAGTACTTCCGAAGCCATTAGTGGGTTTCTTCGTAGCAGCGATGTTTGGTGCAATCTTATCTACCTTTAACGGTGTATTGAATTCATCAACCACACTCTTTACGCTAAACGTATATAAACCAATATTTGACAAAGAA
>JBATHQ010000376.1:0-2947 GCA_049667005.1 Psychromonas sp. | reverse complement strand
ATGGCTATCCAGGATGACAGGTGAAGTTGGCCAAGATCGCCGACAATACTCGGTGTTGCTGTCGCTAAAATAGTTTGATCGACGGCGGCTAAAAACATGGGTAAAAACACAGCAGAAAAGAACACCAGAAATGCTTGGCGGGTTAATGGATGTTTTATTGGCGTTGCGGCAATTGAGGATTCCAGATTAATACTCTTTCTGTTGGATGATTAACATTTTAAATAATGCCAGAATTTCATCATACATCAACCTCTGTCTTGATCTTGTACAGTAGGATCAATCCATTGCAGGTTTTTTTATTTATCAAGATGTAAGTGAATTGGCACCTTTAATCTTTTCTGCTTTCTTCACTTTAGGTACAGATATAGAATGGGTTAATATCATCATGTGATTACTTTTCTAGTCAACTCTTCAATTTAGGATTATGAGTCAACGACACCGCCACTAAAGTAGCGGGCTTGAAAAAGCCAAGTTGACCAGACCACTTACTGAGGAAAATATGTAAGTAAACGATATTTTGGATATAGATACCTTTGGATGCCGCCTCAGTCTGAAGCTCTATCGTGGCACTGTAAACAGCCTTAAAGTGTTATAGGCAGTCAACCACATCTAAAGCCTTAATATCTGATCGAGAGGAAGCCGGATTTTGATTGTGCCTCAAGCCATCAAGTACGCATAACCCCGTTTACGGGAGGATTTAACGATGTTTGTTTATGTACTAAACAAAAAAGGTAAACCTTTGATGCCTTGTAAGCCAGCAATAGCAAGGCTATTGCTTAAAGGTGGCAAAGCCAAAGTTAAAACCAGAACGCCTTTCATTATTCAGTTAGCGGAAGAAACTACCGAATTTAAACAGCCGATCACTGGTGGCATGGATACAGGCAGTAAGTTTATTGGCTGTGCGGCTACAAGTAACGGTGAAGTGCTTTATCAAAGTGAGATCAAGCTAAGGGCAGATGTTTCTAAAAAGATGCAACAACGCGCTATGTATCGAAGAACGCGCAGAGGTCGCAAATGCCGCTATCGTCCCGCACGTTGGGCGAATCGTGCATCTATGCGTAAAGACGGCCGTTTAGCACCATCTATCCGCAGCAAGGTTGACTCACACTTGCGGGAGAAAAATCAGGTTGAATCTATTTTGCCGATAACCAACTGGAAAGTGGAAACAGCGAGTTTTGATATCCATCGGATCACTAATCCAGATGTGGTCAGTGCAGGTTATCAGCAAGGTGTTCAAAAGGACTTCTATAATGTGAAAGCGTTTGTGTTGCATCGCGATGGCTACAAGTGCCAAAGTGGTCGCAAGATCAAGCACAGCGCCAAACTACACGTACACCACGTAGTATTTCGCAGCAAAGGTGGCACCGATACACCAAGTAATTTAAAAGTGCTTTGTGAAATGTGTCACAACGACTTGCATGCAGGGAAATTTGAGCTAAAAGCAGGGAAATCTAAAACCAAACACGCAACTGAAATCGGGATAGTAAAAGCGCACCTGAAAAAACAGTGGGAGTTTGAAGAAACGTATGGCTACGAAACCAAGTTCAAGCGAGAGCAGGTGCTTCAACTTCCGAAAACGCATTATAACGATGCGGTGGCTATTTGCTGTGAAGACGGTGAACGAGTGCAACCAGCGCTGCATGTTTTCCACAAGCGACACGTTGCCAGTGGCGAGTACCAGCAAACGAAAGGTGCTCGTTCAGAAAAACGTATTCCTGTCGGCAAGTTGTTTGGGCTTAAAAAGCATGACTTTATCCAAACACCACAAGGCACTGGCTTTGTTAAAGGCAAGCGCAGTACGGGGTATTTTGCCTTAGAGAATATACTGGGTGAGAAAATACACGCCAGTGCAAATATTAAAAAAAACACGGTACGGCTTACAGCCCGTACCACGACATTAACTCAACAAATGGAGAGCGCAAGCAATTCCTCCTCCCACTAAAGTAGGAGGTATCCTTGCCAAAAAAAGATGAAACAGTTAAATTTATTATTAGTATCAGGAGGAGGCGGAGCCGAACACGATATTTCATTACTTTCCGCTAAGTTTATTGCGGCTTCATTAGCAAAATCACCTCAGTTTAATGTGATTAATCTTGTGCTGGATAAAAACGGTCAATATGCCACACAAACGGGAGAATATTGTGAATTAACCAATACCCGTGAAGTGCGTTTTGCAGATGTTAACAAAAGCTCGGTAAAAATTGATTATGCGATCCCTTGTATTCATGGTTATCCGGGGGAAACTGGCGATATACAATCCTACTTTGAATTAATTAAACTTCCCTATTTTGGCTGTCAGCCTGAAGCTAGCCGTAACTGTTTTAATAAAGTCACTGCGAAAATGTGGTTCAGCGCATTGGCTATTCCCAATACTGATTATCTTTTTCTCCATCAGTTTGATCAGGTTGCTGTACAGCAAGCGCAGGATGCACTGGAAAAATGGGGCTCCTTATTTATTAAAGCCGCTTGCCAAGGGTCTTCAGTAGGCTGTTATAAAGTAGATAATAAAGCGCAACTTGAAGGTTATCTGCAACAGGCTTTCGGGTTTAGTGAATATGTACTGATTGAAAAAACCATTAAGGCACGGGAAATTGAAGTGGCTGTTTATGAATACCAGGAGCAAGTGATTGCCACTCTGCCTGGTGAGATTGTTTGTGAAGCAGATACTTTTTACACTTATGATGAAAAGTATGCCGCCAACAGCCATGCCAGCACGTTGGTTGTTGCCCCGGGGATAGATAAAGAAGTGACAGAGCAAATCCAAGCTTATGCAATTAGCGCATTTAAGGGGATGAAATTAAGACACTTATCGCGTATTGATTTCTTTTTAACTAAAGATAATGAAATTTTATTAAACGAGATCAACACGTTTCCAGGATTAACACCGATCTCGATGTTTCCTAAAATGTTAGAAAATCATGGTCATGACTTTAGTGATTATTTATCG
>JBATHQ010000375.1:0-8646 GCA_049667005.1 Psychromonas sp. | reverse complement strand
CTGTCGTTCAATTCGCCTGGCCATTTTTTTGATCTTGCGCCGCCCAACCACTTTTAAAGCACCAGCTTGGAATGCACATCCCTGTGCATGCCAAGCTTAGTGGAAACAACAGAGGGCAAGCAGAGCTCAGCCCGCTCATGAGACTGAACTGGCGTTCAATTCGCTCATCTTTCCACTTGCTAAAGTGTTTGTGAATCACAAGAAAAATGGGAGGGGAATATTGCAGCCACATTGTTTTGCGAAGCACTCAATGAAAGACTATCGGGTATTATTCTGGAAAACTTAAGTACGAGCACTTAGCAGTAAAACACCAATTTTTTAAGCTTCGTTACGAATGGTTTTAATGATTTCAGAGGTTGAACAGCCCTCTTCAAACTGCAAAACCCGCACTTCTCCGCCATTGGCAATCACTTCTGCACCACCGGCAATTTGTTCAGGTTTATAATCGCCACCTTTTACTAACAGATCCGGTAAAACCTCTGCTATCAAACGTTGTGGTGTTTCTTCGGTAAATTCGATCACCCAGTCAACCGCGCCCAATCCTGCCAAAACAGCCATACGCCGATCCACAGGGTTTACCGGGCGCCCTTGTCCTTTCAAAGTACGTACCGACTGGTCGCTATTAACCGCAACAATTAAGCGATCCCCCTGTTCGCGAGCACTGTTCAGGTATGAAACATGACCCGCGTGGAGAATATCAAAGCAGCCATTGGTCATGACCACTTTTTCCCCGCGGTGCTGGGCAAGTTTTACAGCGAGTTTCAGTTGCTCTTCAGAAAGCACACCAAAGCCGATCTCCTGCTGGCTATAAACCGCGTTGGCAAGTTCAATAGTATTAACCGTCGAAGTACCGATTTTACCCACCACCACGCCTGCAGCAGCATTTGCCAGTGTACAGGCATTTTCAAATGAACTGCCGGCGGCCAGTGAAGATGCTAACACTGAAATAACCGTATCACCGGCACCCGTAACATCGTACACCTCTTGCGCCTGTGTCGGAAGATGGAATGGTTCTTGCCCCTCGCGGATCAATGTCATGCCATGCTCACTGCGCGTCACCAGTAACGCTTTAAAATCAAATTCTTTTAATAATGCCAAACCACGCTCAATCAACTCTTTTTCGGAGAGGCACTTACCAACAACCGCTTCAAATTCGGCAAGGTTTGGTGTTAGCAGAGTTGCCCCGCGATATTTTTCGAAATCACTGCCTTTTGGATCGACCAGAACAATTGAATTATATTTGTTAGCCAGCTGGATCATAGCCTGCACATCCGTTAGCGAGCCTTTATTATAATCGGAAAAAATAACCACACTTGCCTGAGTTCTCAAGCTGCTATCCATTTTTTGCAAAATTGCACTGCTGTCTATTCCATGAAAGCGCTCTTCAAAATCTAAGCGCAACAGTTGCTGATGGCGGCTTAATATCCGTAACTTAGTGATAGTAGGAAAATCGGGAACGATCACAAAATCGCTCTTCACATGCACCGTTTCAAGGTTTTTTATTAAGATATTGGCTGCTTCATCAGCACCGACTAAACCGATTAAATTTACTTTCGCCCCAAGCGCTGCAACGTTTAACGCCACATTGGCTGCGCCACCCGGACGCTCTTCTATATGTTCAACTTTAACCACTGGCACCGGTGCTTCTGGAGATATACGGCTGGTTGGACCATGCCAGTATCGATCTAACATGACATCGCCAACTACTAATACGTGTGCATTGCCATATTCAGGTAATGTAATTTTCATGTTATCTCTCTATTATTGGGCAGTATATATCCCGTCATTTTATCATAATCCGCACAAAAGCCTATTTCCCAAGAACCTGGATTTACACATAAAATGGGTTCTGAGACGCTTATTTATTATTTCTTTCGTTATATACTGACGATAAATCCGAATAGGGAAGTTTTGCTTATGTTAACCATGTTATGTGTTGATGATAATCAACAACATCTTGATCAAATTATTCTGGATCTTCAACCGTTAAGTGGACATTTAATCACACTGCAAGCGACAAGTTTATTCCAGGCGGAAAAGCTTATCCTGCAAAACAAGCAGGATATAGCGTTAATACTGTGTGCGCAGACATTGGCGGACGGAGAGGCTGTCACCTTACTTAAAAGCTCAAAATGCAGCAGCATGCGTAAAATTGTTTATGCGGACAGTCCCCAAGTCAGCCAACTTATCGATTGGATCAATCAGGGGCAGATTGATTATTTTCTGTCGCTACCTTATCAGCCTCAAGGCCTGATCTATCTTGTGCAAACACAGATCAGCAGATATAAAATAGCGCACCAGCAAAGTAACCAATCGCAAAAAAACAGTATCCTCGATACCACCTGCTTGTTAGATAAGCCGGAACTGTCTAATACTTCTGATTTTAAAGAAAAATTTCTTGATTACTCTCTTTATTCAGACTCTGAACTGTCTAACTTAGTCATCAAATCGCTGCATAAAGTATTAGAAAAAGGGGACGAGCACGCCGTACGTCGCCGCTACAGTGCCAACCATATACTCACTCGGGAAGGTGAAAAAAACCGCTTTCTCTGGTTTATCACTAAAGGCGAGGTACTACTTAAAAAACGTAATGCTCACGGAGAAAGCCAGGATATTACCATTATGCAGGCGGGCACCATGGTTGGCGGTATGTCATTTTTAACCGAGGAACCCGCTTTCAGCACCGGTATCACCACAGTTGCAACAGAAGTATTAAAATTTGATAACGCCATATTTTCGCAAATTATGCAGTCAAACGCGGAGCTTTTAGCACCTTTCAACAATTTATTACTGCGTAATTTCAACCGCCGTTTGCAGCATAGCATCTCTACCGAACTTGCCTTACAAGAGACGCTGCAGTCTTTAGATATTGCCTACCAGCAACTCATTGACAGTGAAAAAATGGCGGTGCTAGGGCAACTCGTCACCGGGGTTGCACATGAACTTAACAATCCCGTTTCTGCTATCTTACGCGGATCGGACTGCTTAAAGGAGCTTATTTTAACCCTGTTCAATCATAATGATAGCACCCCTTTTTCTCAAGTTGCGCAAAAAACCCTGCAGCAGGGATTGACCTTAATTCCGCTGTCGACCTCTGAAATTCGCGCCAGAACCAACAAACTATTGAGCACCGTAAAAGATAAAAAGCTGGCTAAATATTTAGCCAACATGAATTTAGACAGCAAAGAGATCCCCTTAGAAAATAAACGCACGCTGGAGCAAAGTATTTTATTGTTAGATAAGTTTTTCCAAGTGGGTACCATTTTACGCAATAGTAATGCCTGCGCGCTGCGCATTGCCGATTTAGTTAAAAGCTTGAAACACTATGCAGGACAAGACAGTCCGGTATCCGAGCAGGCAAATATCCATGAGGGGTTAGAAGAAACCTTAATTATCTTTGAAAATAAACTTAAACTTTACAACGTCATTAAAGAGTATCAGCCGTTACCTGAAATAGAGTGTCACCCGATTGAGTTAGAGCAGGTGTGGACAAATATTATCTCCAATGCCATTGATGCGACCGGAGAAAGCGGGGTGATCAAGATATCAACGGTAAACCTGCCTTATCAGGATACCCCGAGTGTGCAGATCATTATCGAAGATAACGGTCCAGGTATACCGGCGCATATAAGAGATAAAATATTTGAACTCAATTACACCACTAAAAGAGAAGGAAACTTTGGTTTGGGGATTGGCCTGACTATCTGTGCACAGATTATTAATCGTCATAACGGCACCATCAAGATAGAATCAGAACCCGATCAATTTACCCGTTTTATTGTTACATTACCGGTTTTTAATCCGAACATCGAGAATAAAAAGATCTCCTTCAATGATTAAGTAGATGATGATTAAACTGATGGTGATTACTTTTCGGGAATACGACGGATAAAAAACAGCAGAATAAACATAATAATGAGCAGTAATAACTGTAATAGATGTCGGCCCTGTAACAACATAAGCGAAACACTAAAAGAGGCAATAACGATCAGGTAGATACGGGTCTTACGCTTTTTGGTAATTTTCTTCTCTCTTTCCCAATCCGATAAGATCTCGCCAATATAGGGACAGGTTAACAATTTTTGATGGAAAAAAGTTGAGCTACGGGCAAAGCAGGCGAGCGCGAGAATAAAAAAAGGAGTGGTCGGCAGAACAGGCAGAAAGATACCTAATAAACCCAGCAGAATGCTTACGATGGCAGTAAAGATTAACAGATAACGATAAACAATCTTCAACATAAATTGCTTTAATTTAATTTAATTCAGATAGAAAAAAAGCCCGCAATTGCGAGCTTTTTATTATCAGCCAACAACATCAAGATGCTGCTGGCCGGCAATCTAAACAACTTAAATTACTTACCAAGCTTCTCTTTAATACGAGCAGCTTTACCAGTAAGTTCACGTAAGTAGTAAAGTTTCGCTTGGCGAACCAGACCGCGACGTTTAACTTCAACGCTTCCTACAAGTGGGCTGTGAGTTTGGAATACACGCTCAACACCTTCACCGTTCGAAATTTTACGAACTGTGAATGCAGAGTGTAAACCACGGTTACGCTTAGCGATAACAACACCTTCAAATGCTTGAAGACGCTCTTTTTCACCTTCTTTTACGCGAACACGTACAACAACAGTATCACCCTGTGAAAATTTAGGGATATCTGTACGCATTTGTTCTTTTTCAATTGCTTGTATAATATTGCTCATTTTAATACCTATAGTACCTAGTTAGCTGATAACATCGCCGGTTAGTCGGAGTCACTTTCCAAAGCAGCAAGCATTTTAGCCTGCTCGTCAGTCAGAGCTAGATTATTTAATAAATCGGGTCTTCTTTGTTTCGTGCGTTGCAGTGATTGTTTTAATCGCCAGAGACGAATTTTTTCATGATCACCGCTCAATAATACACTTGGTACTTGTTTTCCATCTAACACCTCAGGGCGCGTATAGTGCGGGCAATCAAGCAATCCATCCGCGAAGGAGTCCTGCTCAGCTGATAACACATGACCTAACACACCGGGTACAAAGCGTACCACCGCATCAATTAAAATCATGGCCGGCAACTCACCACCACTTAAAACATAATCACCCACAGACCATTCCTGATCAACCAGGCTTTCAATTAAACGCTCATCTACACCTTCGTAACGCCCGGCTACCAGTATCAAAGCGTTTGAGCTTGATAAAGACTGTGCGCCACAATGGTCTAAACGTTGTCCTTGAGGGGAAAGGTAAATAACCTTAGCCTCATGTCCTGCTTCCCGGGCAGCCTGTTTAGCCGCTAAAATGGCATCCCGTAAAGGTTGCACCATCATTAACATGCCAGGCCCTCCGCCATAGGGACGGTCATCGACCGTTCTATGTTTATCCAAGGTAAAATCACGCGGATTCCAACACTGGATTGAGAGCAGATTATTTTTAATCGCTCGACCTGTTACCCCATTTTCGCTAATGGCCCGGAACATATCCGGAAAGAGGCTTACAACCCCTACCCACATCACTTATCTCCCAGGGTATTCAGAAATCAGGTTCCCAATTAACTTGAATTAATTTGCCGGTAATATCTACATTAGAAATTACTTGCTTATCGATAAACGGAATCAACCGTTCTTTTTGTCCAAAAGCATCATTCGGGTTGGCTTTTACGACAAGCACATCATTTGAGCCTGTCTCCATCATATCGGTGACCACACCTAGATCGTAACCATTGTCAGTTTTAACCTGACACCCGACTAAATCGCGCCAGTAGAAATCATCATCCAATTCAGGAAGCTTGTCTGCGTCAACGAAGAGCTCTAAACCGACTAAGGCCTGTGCATCTTCTCTAACATCAAATCCTACTATTTTTGCAACGAAACCATTACCGTGACTTTTCCAATCCGCTATATTAACGCTTTGAAACTGTCCTTTTGATTTCATTAACAATGGCTTATATTCAAAAATACTTTCAGGTTGATCGGTGTAGGAGTGGATTTTCAACCAGCCTTTAATGCCGTAAACTGCACCAAATTTACCGATTACAATTTGCTCTGCTTTATCGTTCATCGGGGTCTCCTCACCTAACTGCAATTAAGCAGCTACTACTGCGTTTGCGTTGTCTTTTACTAATTTAGCAACACGATCACTTAGCTGTGCGCCAAGACCAACCCAATGGTTGATGCGATCTGTATCTAAACGTAATTTTTCTGCTTGACCTTGTGCAGTAGGGTTAAAGAAGCCTACTTTCTCAAGGAAACGGCCGTCACGTTTGTTACGGCAATCAGTTACTACCACTTGGTAGAATGGGCGTTTTTTAGCGCCACCACGAGCTAAACGAATAGTTACCATATCGTCCTCTATTTATATTGTTAAACGTATTTGGTCAGAAAAAACACTGACCGCGTGCTTTTGTAGAAAGCCGCAAAATTATACTCTTCTTAAGCAAAAGAACAATCAAAATCACAACCTTGACTCACTTAAACGTCCAAAGTTGCAATTTAATACATTAAAAAAGCCCAAGCGGGCTTTAAAAACCATCAACTTGAGCTTATTTTACGAGATTTAAAATATTTTAGAGCGGCTATTTTTTTCTAAAATTGCCTAGTCCCGGCGGCATTCCCATACCACCCAAACCACCCATTCCCGATGGCAACATACCCTGCATACCACTCATCATCTTGCGCATGCCGCCTTTACCCGACATTTTTTTCATCATTTTCTGCATCTGTGTAAATTGCTTCAAAAGCTTATTAACATCTTGAATTTGTGTTCCAGAGCCCGCTGCGATACGACGTTTGCGGCCGCCTTTAATGATTTCTGGCTTAGCACGCTCTTTTTTGGTCATTGAATTAATGATAGCTTCCATTTGTGCCGTACTTTTATCATTAACTTGATTTTTAACCGCATCAGGCACCTGCCCCATACCCGGCAATTTATCCATCATACCCATCATGCCGCCCATACTTTTCATCTGTATAAGCTGCTCACGGAAGTCTTCCAGATCAAAACCTTTACCCGCTTTAACTTTATTGGCCAGTTTGGCCGCTTTTTCTTTATCAACTTTGGTTTCAAGTTCTTCAATTAATGAAAGAACATCACCCATTCCTAAAATTCGCGAAGCGATTCGTTCCGGATGGAAAGCATCCAATGCATCAATTTTTTCGCCCATACCGATAAATTTAATCGGCTTGCCGGTAATATGACGAATAGAAAGTGCGGCACCGCCTCGAGCATCACCATCGGCTTTGGTTAATATAATACCGGTTAATGGTAATGCTTCATTGAAAGATTTAGCTGTGTTAGCCGCATCCTGGCCGGTCATGGCATCAACAACAAAAAGGGTTTCGATAGGCTTAATGGCATGATGAAGATCTTTAATTTCATCCATCATTTCACTATCGACATGCAGACGACCCGCAGTATCGACAATCACAACATCAATAAATTTCTTTTTAGCGTGGTTAATCGCCGCATTAGCAATATCAATTGGTTTTTGAGTAATATCACTGGGAAAGAATTCAACGCCCACTTCAGCAGCAAGGGTTTCCAGCTGCTTAATCGCAGCAGGACGATAGATATCGGCACTGACCACCAACACGCTTTTTTTATCACGTGTTTTTAATAAGCGGGCAAGTTTTGCAACAGAGGTCGTTTTACCCGCACCTTGTAAGCCGGCCATCAATAAAATAGCCGGAGGCTGAGTGGCAAGATTTAAAGATTCATTAACCTCACCCATTGCCAGTTCAAGTTCGTTTTGAACTATTTTAATAAAAGCTTGGCCGGGGTTTAAACTTTTAGCAACTTCCTGACCAATGGCACGCGTCTTAATAGATTGTATAAAATCACGAACAACGGGTAATGCCACATCCGCTTCTAATAAAGCCATCCGCACTTCGCGTAATGTATCTTTAATATTATCTTCGCTTAAGCGCCCTTTACCACTGATGTTTTTCAGGCTCTTCGACAGCCGATCGGTTAAATTCTCAAACATACTCAGATCTCGTTGCTAAAAATAAAAATTTATTATACGCAATTATTAATACCCATACTACCTGAATATCGACCTGCGCATCGCATTAAGGCGCCGAACAGTAACCGAGTGATCACGATAAACTACCATTAATAATTGTGCATGCAGTTGCGTCTCATTCTAAATGGTTACCGGAGTGATAATTTCCAGCATTTATCTCTCAGGTAATTAATAAAGAAAAGATTTTAACTACTTTAAGAATAAAGCTTTGCGTATAATCATAATCATATAAATAATAAGAGCGGATTAATATGGATAACTTTGCACTCCTTGCGACAATCTTTTATATGCTCAGTGGTGGCTTAGCTGTAAATATATTGTTTAATCGGGCAAAACCGTTTTACAAATGGTTTATTGGCTCGTCATTAATTGCTCTCACGGCGCATGCAATGTGGTTATATGAAAATATATTTTTAATCGACGGGCAAAATCTGCCCATGTTAAATGTGGTCTCTTTGATTGGTTTTGTAATCGCATTATTATCAGTGCTAGTGAGCAAATCCCTAAACACTGGCGTTTTGTCACCCATAGTATCCGGGTTTAATATCATCAACTTTATTGCTGTTGTCTATCTGCCAAGCCACTACATTACCCATTTAGACAAACAACCGGCCATCGGCTCACATATAATATTTGCCTTATTAGC
>JBATHQ010000374.1:0-2636 GCA_049667005.1 Psychromonas sp. | reverse complement strand
TATGCGCAACTCTTCGAGCAGGCGAAACTGGCCGGAGTGGAAGTTATCTGTTATTACCCGGAAGTTGCAACAGCCTCATTCTGTTGAATTTTTCACGGATAAAAAAATGCCCGGGCTTTTTTGCCGGGCATTTGTTCTTAGATAAGGATCACCTCCATTGTGGTTGTTAATAAGCAGAACAGTAATCTTTTAATCTGTTACCTCCTCAACATACCTGTCGGTGTGGATAACGAAATTCCTGTCGGGGAATTCTTTACATACTTAAAAGCAGTTAGTGACTATTCTTTACCTCTTTAAAACGCTTATCCTTGTCTTTATATTTATCTTTACCTTTGATTCTAATAGGTTAAATCAAAGTTGTGTACTTTAAAAGATAAAAAACGTCTTATTCCGTGGGGATTTCCAGAAAATGCCTGACAGATCACCTTATTGGCCTGGCTAACAAACTGCTGTGTAACTATCCAGAATGCAGCTTAAGCGGTTTGTTTTTGATAATGATCTGCGATTTCACTGCTCTCGTAGATAAATAACGAGTTACCTCTGGTTTTTTTTGCCATCGATTTTGCTTGGGTTGCTAACACGGCAAGTTCCTGTGAACATTCACAAACTGGTGCTGGCAAACAGACGCAGCCTATGGACAAACTCAGTTGAGGATAAAATTGTTTATTACCAACACGATCCACACCTGATATGCCACCCATTATCTGGTCTTCCGGACGATAGCGGTGGCGAACCCATTCTGAAAAGTTTTCCTGTATTTTCTCGCATTGCTGTTTCCAGTTAGCGTTTGCTAAAATCAGAATAAAATCATCCCCGCCAATGTGACCGATAAAGTCATCTCTGTCAGTGACAATTTCCCGTAAAATATCCGCAAGACCGGTAATTATCTGATCACCTTTTTCATAACCGTAATAATCATTGTAGGGTTTGAAATTGTCTAAATCGAGATAGCAGACAGTAAACGCTGACAGAGCCTGCAGGTGTTGATCCAGTTTTTTGCTGATAGGTACATTGCCCGGTAACAGGGTCAAAGGGTTTGCGTAACGCGCATTATTAATCTGCAGATCGGTAATGATTTTAAGCAGATCGATAATTGAGCCGATCCCCAGATATTCCCCATTTCGGGTGATAATGAACTCTAGCGCTTTTTGTTTTTCAACCTGTCCGCTGATTAAACCGCTGGCTTGTTCAATAGGCAGGTTACTGTCTAGAAAAAGCACATGTTGATCAACTAGTGAGGCAATACTGTTTTTGCCCGATAACTCCCTGCCATATTGTGAAAAAAATAGTTTTGTCAAGCTGGTACGGCGCAGTAAGCCAATCGCTTTTTTTCCTTCTACAACAGGAATACTTTCCAGTTGCGGGTTTTTATTAAATAAGTTAGCACTGGACTCCATTGTTGTTGAGACGCTGATAGTGTCAACATGCTGCAGTAAGGCCCCCACGGTTTCAGAAGAGATAAGTCTGTTTGAGCATCGCATTGCGAGTCTTCTTTCACTAAAAATATCATCTTTTATCCGTCTGGCGGGTAATAATGCCGGATGTGCTATGTAATATCCCTGATATAAGGGCAGGCCCATTTTTTCTATAAATTGGAACTCAGCGTAAGTCTCAACACCCTCTGCAATCACTTTACAGTTTAATTCTTTGGCGATATTTTTAATTGAGTTTACAAACTGCTGTTTTACTTTGTCATTATGAATGTTACTTATAAAATGGCGATCAATTTTGACGTAATCGGGTCTTAACTCATACCACATGCGCAGTCCGGCATAGCCGGAACCTAAATCATCCATGGCGATTTCAAAGCCCATCGCTTTATAATGCTTCATTGCATCGCGGACTACTTCATAATTTTCTAATGGGCTATGTTCAGTTAATTCTATTACCACGCGTTTCGGATCCAAACCGATTTTCTGCAGCATCGCTAAGGTTCGGCCGGAGCGAAAGTTGGGCTGAAAGAGTGTTTCCGGGCTGGCATTAATAAACAGTTTTCCCGGTAGGTTGAGTTTCTTAAACTGCACAATCGACAGTTCTCGGCATAACAGTTCTAGCTCTACTAATCGCCCTTGCTCACCGGCAGCTTTAAATAACGCCAGTGGAGAGTGAAAGGAACTATTCAACGGACCGCGTATTAATGCCTCATAGCCAAAAATAACAGGTAGGTTATTTTCAATAATAGGTTGAAAATAAACACTGAGATTTTTATCCTGAATAATGCTTGCAAGTGATAAATCAGTTAAATATGACATCTTATATTCTTACTTATTGATTTTATAAAGTTAAAAAATAAAGCCTTTATATGACAGTTTGATGAAGTTTGCTTAAAAACAGGTAAAAAGATGCCAATGTTTGGGAACTCAGGTGGGGGAAAGCATGCAAGCCTATTGTGTTAGGGGGGCTGTGAGGATGTGTCATTGCTATGAAAGCATGGCAATGACACTGATCTTAACTATTTAATATCTTTCAGCTTCAGACAAGGTATTTATTAAAAAAATCGATACTGCGTTGCCACGCGAGCTCTGCATTTTCTTTGTCATAACGTGCTGTTGAGTCGTTATGGAAACCATGATTCACTTTCGGGTAGGTATAGGCGACGTAGTTGATAGCCAAGGCTTTTAAATCTTGCTCATATT
>JBATHQ010000373.1:0-20084 GCA_049667005.1 Psychromonas sp. | reverse complement strand
ACACAGATTGTTTGATTAAATTGTTAAAGAGCGTGCCTTTCGGCGAGGTGCGTATAATACGCTTCCTGCGAACTTAGTCAAGGTTATTTTTATTCTTTTCAAACCGCGTTAAACGCTCTTGAAAAGCTACCTCTTTCGTTCTCGTTAACTGGATTAACTTGCGTCGTTCCCGTTTCCGTGGATGCGCATTATAGGGATCTAGATCACATTGGCAAGTGTTTATTTACAGATATTTCAATGTAAATGACTGAACGGATAATTAATAAACAAAGTGCTGTTTTGTTCTACATTTTTAGGGCCTGCTTATCTTTTGAACCCGTTTTTTTGCAGCCGTTTCTGGCGTATTTATATAAGGTAGTGGTTCTGTGTTTAGATAAACAAGTCGAGAACGTAGTAATAATGAATAACTTCCCGAAGGAATTACTAACAACCGTTTTATGCTTTTATCTCGAATAAAATTCGATATTGCAAGATAAGTCGGCTCAAGCAATAAACTTTCTTTGTTAAAAATTCATTATTTTTGTTTTAACTATATAGTGTAAAAATTTTTTGATTATTGAATGGAGAGTTAAATGAGCACGATACAGATATTAGTAGGTAGTACGTTAGGAGGAACTGAATATGTTGCAGAAGCAGCACAAACGTTATTAGAGGAAGCTGGCTTTGATAGTGAGCTGCATTTTGATCCTGATTTAAACGCTTTATCTTTGTCTGAAGATGAAATTTGGTTAATTTGTTTATCTACTCACGGTGCTGGAGATTACCCGGAAAACTTCAAGCCTTTTGTTGAGCAATTACAAAGTGTCAATGCACCTTTATCCGATGTTCGTTATGGAGTCATTGGTATTGGTGACTCCAATTACGATACTTTTTGTGAAGCAGCTAAAAATATCGACTACATATTGGAAGAGATGGGCGCGGATCGGATCGGGGATCGTTTTGAAATAGATATAGTCGATCAGCCTATACCTGAAGATAGTATTTCCGACTGGATCCCAATTTGGCTTGAAGATCTTAATAATTTATAGATAAATGCCCGTGATAGTTACCCACAGGGATGTGTGCATAGATCATTTATAAGTTATGAATTAGTTTTGTTTAAACATTGGATAAACTTGTGTTCTATTTTGCCTGTGTATAAACAGGCAAACTATCCTTGAGATAAGCGCAGGAAGATCGCTTCTTGCGCACATTTAAAGATCCACATTAAGATCCTGATCTTTAAGATCAAAAGAGACTTTTACAGAAAAAGACATTTGCTTAGTAAGTATAGTAATAAAAGATCTTTAAAGATCTATATATAATACTAATACTGTTGTTTTGATCTTATCTGTTTTCCTTTAAGCAAGAAAAGAGTAAAATCCCTTTTGTCTTTTTAACTTATAGTTTTGGAAATTGAATGAATTACCACGAACATTTTGATGTGATTGTTATTGGCGGTGGTCATGCTGGAACTGAGGCTGCTGCCTCTGCCGCCCGTATGGGAATGAACACGTTATTATTAACCCATAATATTGAAACATTAGGTCAAATGTCATGTAACCCAGCCATTGGCGGGATAGGTAAAGGACACCTGGTTAAAGAAATTGATGCGTTGGGTGGATTAATGGCAAATGCTGCCGATAAAGGTGGTATTCAATTTAGGACACTTAATGCCAGTAAAGGACCCGCTGTAAGAGCCACTAGAGCACAGGCAGATCGCCTACTTTATAAAGCCGCTATTCGTGAAAAACTGGAAAACCAGGATAATTTAAAAATATTTCAACAAGAAGTAGAAGATCTTATTGTCCAAAACGATCGCGTAAGCGGTGTTATCACTAAAATGGGCGTTAAGTTTTCTGCAAAAACAGTTGTTTTAACAGTAGGCACTTTTTTAAATGGTTTGATCCATATTGGTTTAAAAAATTATAGTGGCGGTCGAGCGGGTGATCCGGCTTCAATCGGTTTAGCACAAAGATTAAAAGAACTTCCATTACGCATGGGCCGTTTAAAAACCGGCACACCTGCACGTATAGATGCGCGTAGTATTGATTTTTCAGTTTTGGAAGTGCAACACGGAGATAACCCGACGCCGGTATTTTCATTTTTAGGCGATCGCAGTCAACACCCAAAACAAATACCTTGTTATATCACCCATACTAATGAAAAAACCCACGATATTATTCGTCGTAATTTAGATCGCAGCCCGATGTATACAGGCGTTATTGATGGAATAGGGCCACGTTACTGCCCTTCCATTGAAGATAAAATCATGCGTTTTGCTGGTAAAGACTCTCACCAGATATTTGTTGAACCGGAAGGATTAACGACTCATGAGGTTTATCCTAATGGGATCTCGACAAGTTTACCCTTTGATGTGCAGATAGATTTTATCCGTTCAATGAAAGGTTTTGAAAACGCATTTGTTACAAGACCAGGTTACGCGATTGAATATGATTATTTTGATCCTCGGGATCTGAAATCAACCTTGGAAAGTAAATATATTTCAGGTTTATTCTTTGCCGGACAAATTAATGGTACAACGGGTTATGAAGAAGCTGCCGCACAAGGTTTATTAGCCGGAATGAATGCCGGATTGATGGCGCAGGATAAAGAAGGCTGGTGTCCAAGACGTGATCAAGCTTATATTGGTGTACTCGTTGATGATCTTTCTACATTAGGCACAAAAGAACCTTATCGTATGTTTACCAGTCGTGCTGAATATCGTCTTTTATTACGTGAAGATAATGCTGATTCGCGCTTAACAGAAAAAGGTCGTGAACTAGGTCTTGTCGATGATATTCGCTGGAAAGCATTTAGCGAGAAAAAAGAAGCGATAGATACTGAAATACAACGTTTAAAAAATCAGTGGATTAACCCTTATTCTGAGAATGCCGCGCAGATAAATAATTTACTAACAACACCTATGCAGCGTGAAAGTACTCTTGAAGCGATGATCCGTCGCCCGGAGATGAGTTATCAGGGGCTAATGTCTATTGATGGATTAGGACCTGCTATTGAAAATGAACAAGCTGCTGAACAAGTTGAAATTATAATAAAATATCAAGGTTATATTGACCGTCAACTGGAAGAGATTGAAAAACTTAAACGTAATGATGATACGTTATTACCGGTTGATCTGGATTACTCCAGCGTTAAAGGTTTATCCAATGAAGTGGTTGCTAAATTAAATAACATTAAGCCGGAAAATATTGGACAAGCTTCGAGAATTTCAGGTGTTACACCTGCTGCTATATCTATTCTTCTGATCTTTATAAAGAAAAACGGCCTAAGACGTAAGGTGTTATAAATGAGTCTGTTTGAAAAGTTACAACAATTACTGGATCAAACAGATCTTGAGATTACTGAATTACAAAAACAGCAGTTAGTTAAACTGGTGGAGTTATTAAATAAGTGGAATAAAGCTTACAATCTCACATCAGTAAGAGATCCTGAGCAAATGCTTGTGAAACATATAATGGACAGTATAGTTGTTTCACCGCATTTGATTGGTCAGCGGTTTATTGATGTTGGCACTGGACCGGGTCTGCCCGGATTGCCATTAGCTATTTTGAATCCTGATAAGCAATTTGTTTTATTGGATAGTTTAGGTAAACGTTTACGATTTATTCGCCAGGCAATTTTAGAGCTTGGTTTGAAGAATGTGACAGCAGTACAAAGTCGTGTTGAAGAGTATCAGCCGCAGGACAAATTTGATGTTGTCCTCAGCCGGGCATTTGCTTCACTGCAGGATATGTTGTTTTGGTGTCAACATTTACCCAATGAAAATGGGCATTTTCTTGCTTTAAAAGGTCAATTTCCGGAGCAGGAGATAGCGGAACTCGATAAACAGTTTGAATTTATAGAATCAATTTCACTGCAAGTACCAAAATTGGAAGGCGAACGTTGTTTAATTAAAATTAGATGTATTTAATCACTAATTAATTGTGATATTCAAAAGAGTTCACAAACGTTAACCATTACCCATTGTTCAGGGATAACTGCTTAGCTCTCAGTCTGCATTTTTCAAGTAGCTTGAGTATCGTATTAATTTAAATTAAGAGTGAATTTTGTGGGTAAAATAATTGCAATAGCAAACCAAAAAGGCGGCGTAGGCAAGACAACAACTTGTGTCAATCTAGCTGCTTCAATGGCTGCCACTAAACGTAAAGTGCTAGTGATAGATTTAGATCCGCAAGGTAATGCCACCATGGGCAGCGGTATCGATAAATATGAGGTCGCACATAGCGCTTATGATCTGTTAATCGATGAATTACCTCTCGATCAAGTTGTAGAAACTGAAACAACCGGCGGCTACGAGCTTGTTGCCGCAAACAGTGATGTAACTGCAGCTGAAGTTAAGTTAATGGAATTTTTTGCGCGGGAAACACGTTTACGCACTGCGTTAAATAATTACAAAGATAATTATGATTATATTTTTATTGACTGCCCTCCTTCATTAAATATGCTTACCATTAATGCTATGACGGCTGCTGACTCTGTATTAGTCCCGATGCAATGCGAATATTATGCGTTAGAAGGCTTAACAGCGCTGATGGACACAATTAGTAAATTAGCAGCAGTGGTAAATTCAGATCTTAAGATCGAAGGTATTTTACGTACTATGTACGATCCTCGTAATCGTCTTTGTTCTGATGTATCAGATCAATTGAAAAAACATTTTGGTGAAAAGGTTTACCGTACTATTATTCCTCGCAATATTCGTTTAGCTGAAGCACCTAGTTTTAGCACCCCTGTTATGTATTATGATAAAACCTCAAGTGGTGCAAAAGCCTACCTCGCATTGGCGGGTGAAATGTTGCGCCGTGAAGAGCAACTTGAGCAACAAAGCACTAAAACTGTCTAAATTAGGGACAACTATGTTAGGAAAAAAAAGAGGTTTAGGCAAAGGACTTGATTCATTATTAAGCAGTAGTTCATCGAACCGTCAAAAACAGGTTTCTTATGACGTTAATGCTGAAAAAACCCAGCAGTTAGTTGATGATACTAAGGGGGCATTAGCTGATCTTGATATTACTTCCCTGCATGCAGGCAAATATCAGCCTAGAAGAGAGATGGATAACGATGCATTGGAAGATCTTGCTAACTCAATCCGTGTTCAAGGTATTATTCAACCGATCGTTGTTAGAGAAACCGGTCATCAAAAATATGAGATTATTGCCGGTGAGCGTCGCTGGAGAGCCGCAAAACTTGTAGGCTTGGCAAAAATACCCTGTTTAATTAAAAATGTTGAAGATAATGCCGCCATTGCTATTGCGTTAATTGAAAATATCCAACGTGAAAACTTAAATGCGATGGAAGAAGCGGTGGCATTACAACGTCTTTTAGAAGAGTTTAAATTAACACATATTGAAGTCGCTCAAGCCGTTGGTAAATCGCGTACCACAATCAGTAATTTATTAAGATTGAATAACTTAAATGAAGACGTTAAAGCATTGCTGGAACGCGGCGATATGGAAATGGGGCATGCCAGGGCGCTATTAAGTTGTGCAGGTGAGCAGCAGTCAGCATTGGCCAAAATCGTAGTGGCTAAATCACTGAACGTTAGAAAAACAGAGTTATTGGTAAAAAATGCATTAACAGAAAAACCGCTTAAAGTGCCTCCCCAGCCTTGTGAAAAAGCAGAACATATTATTCATACCTTTCAGCATAAATTTGGATTATCAGTGACGGCAAAAACTGGTAAAAAAAATTCAGGTCAATTAGTTATAAATTACAGTTCCTTAGATGATTTAGAGGAATTGATGCGTAAAATTGATACAGAACAATAAAAAAATAATATTAAAGAGTAAAAAGGCAATAAGGTTTGTTTTTTAATTTCATTATCGTTATTAAATTACAACTCTTATTGTTTAACGGGTTTAATCTATTTAGACCTTAAACTTTGCCAAAGTATAAGACATATATCATATCTTAACCGGGCTCTTTTATTGCATTGGTGTAGATGTTGGTATAATCTTCTAACCGATTTAACATGCTGGTTAAGATAGTTTTTTAATTATGTGTTAAATAAATTAGAGGAGAGCAAAGTGATCGATAAACTAGCAAAAGACAGTCACAAAGCGGGACTTAAATTCGTTGGTTTTCAATTGTTACTTGTGCTTTTTATTGCTCTGGTATTAACAGTTTTTTCTTCAACTAAATCGGGATATTCAGGTTTAGCCGGGGGAATGACTTTTATGCTTCCTAATGCGATTTTTGTTTTAATGACCTTTGCACATGCAGGCGCCAGTAAGACACGATTAGTACTTAGGGGGTTTTATGGCGGAGAGGCAGTTAAGCTTTTTCTAGTTGTGATTTTACTAAGTCTATTCTTGAAATATGGAAGTTTATCATTACTGGCTTTTTATATATCTTTTTTATTATTAGTCATATCACAATGGTTAGCGCCTTTCTTTTTTAACTACAACAGTAGGATGAAACATGGCTGATCATAGTGGAGCTCAAACATCATCTGAGTATATTCAACATCACTTAACAAACCTCACTTGGAGTGTTGATGGCGGTTGGAATGCGCACGATGCTAGTTTTTGGACTTTTCACGTCGATTCCTTATTGATATCAATAGGTCTCGGAGTGCTCTTCCTATGGCTGTTCCGTAGTATAGCTAAAAAAGCAACAACAGGTGTACCTGGAAAACTACAATGTTTTATAGAAATAGTGATCGACTTTGTTGATCAAAATGTAAAAGATACTTTTCATGGCAAAAATGCTCTGATAGCACCTTTAGCATTAACTATTTTTGTGTGGGTTTTCTTGATGAATCTGATGGATTTACTTCCCGTTGATTTTTTACCTCACTCTGCACAGGCAGTTGGAATACCTTATCTTAAAGTTGTACCTACAACTGATTTAAACGTAACACTGGGTATGTCACTTAGTGTCTTCGCTTTAATTATTTTTTATAGCATCAAAGTTAAAGGCATCGGTGGGTTCGTCAAAGAATTAACCATGCAACCTTTTAACCATCCTGCTTTTATCCCGGTTAACTTAATCCTTGAGTCAGTAACGCTTTTAGCAAAACCTGTCTCGCTTGGTTTACGTTTATTCGGAAATTTATATGCAGGTGAGTTGATCTTTATTTTGATCGCTTTATTAGGAATGTGGCAATTACCCTTACATTTCGTATGGGCTGTATTCCATATTTTAATTATTGTACTTCAAGCCTTTATCTTTATGATGTTGACGATTGTGTATCTCAGCATGGCGCATGAAGATCATTAATTAATTAGGTATAACGTTAATTTTGCTTTTATAAGCAGTTACTTTTTTAAAATTTTAAACATATATTTATTTGGAGAATTTCATGGAAACAGTATTAGGTTTTACTGCAATTGCTGTCGCACTTTTAATTGGTCTCGGCGCTGCGGGTACGGCAATCGGTTTTGGTATTTTGGGTGGTAAATTCCTAGAGGGTGCAGCACGTCAACCTGAAATGGCACCTATGTTACAAGTAAAAATGTTTATCGTTGCAGGTCTTATCGATGCAATCGCAATGATCGGTGTTGGTATTGCATTATTCTTCACTTTTGCAAACCCATTCCTAGGTCAACTTGCGGGCTAATTAACGGATCCTAATTAACTAAATTATTGAGGAGCTGTTATGAATATAAACGCAACCCTATTAGGCCAGGCTATCGCATTTGCGGTATTTGTCTGGTTCTGCATGAAGTATGTGTGGCCACCACTTCTTTCGGCTGTTGAAGAACGCCAAAAGAAAATTGCTGATGGTTTAACCCAAGCTGAACGTGCAGGAAAAGATCTTGAGTTAGCACAAGCTAAAGCAACTGAAAAGTTGAAAGAAGCAAAAGCACAGGCTGCTGTAATTGTTGAGCAGGCAAATAAACGCCGCACTCAAATTATTGAAAAAGCACAGTCTGAAGGTGAAGTTGAGCGTCAAAAAATAATTGCGCAAGGCGAAGCTGAAATTGAAACGGAACTTAATCGTGCTCGTGAAGAGTTACGCTTACAAGTTTCTGTTCTTGCGATTGCAGGTGCTGAGAAAATAATTAAGCGTTCTATCGATAAAGAAGCGAACAGCGACATTATTGATAAATTGGTTGCTGAACTATAAGGAGCGGGATTATGTCTGAATTGACTACCATAGCTCGTCCTTATGCAAGAGCTGCTTTTGAATTTGCTGTTGATAATAACAAGATCGAAGCTTGGTCTGAGATGTTGTTTTTTACATCTGAAGTGGTTAAAAACCCGACGATAGTAAAAATATTAAAAAGTGATAAAGCTGCACAAGAGCTAGCCAAATTATTTATTGATGTTTGTGGAGACCAACTCGATGAGAATGGTCAGAACTTAATTAAATTAATGGCTGAAAATGGACGTTTGAGTGTTTTACCTCGCGTCGCTGAACTCTATTCTGCTTTAGAAGATGACTATAAGAAACAGATCGACGTTAGTGTTGTATCTGCTTATGCACTTTCTAAAAAGCAAAAAGATGAGTTGGGTCGATCGTTAGAAAAACGTCTCGCACGAAAAATAAATCTAAATTGTAGTATTGATAACGCCCTGATTGCCGGAATGGTAATTACCGCGGGTGACTTAGTGATTGATAGCACTGCTAAAGGTCAACTAAATCGATTATCTAATACTTTACAATCTTAATGGGAAATTGGCATGCAACTGAATTCCACTGAAATCAGCGATCTTATCAAGCAACGAATTGGAAAATTCGAAGCGGTAAGTGAAGCACGTAATGAAGGTTCAATCGTTTCTGTAAGCGATGGTATTATTCGTATCAATGGCCTTGCTGACTGTATGCAAGGTGAGATGATTGAGTTACCAAATGGTAGCTTCGCTATGGCACTTAACCTTGAGCGTGACTCTGTAGGTGCTGTGGTAATGGGACCTTACCGAGATCTTAAAGAGGGCCAAAAAGTAAAATCTACCGGTCGTATTCTTGAAGTTCCAGTAGGTAAAGGTCTGTTAGGTCGTGTTGTAAACACACTAGGAGAGCCAATTGATGGTAAAGGCCCGATTGAAAATGACGGTTTCTCTCCAATTGAAGTAATCGCACCAGGTGTTATCGATCGTAAATCAGTTGATCAACCGGTGCAAACCGGCTGGAAATCAATCGATTCAATGATTCCTATCGGTCGTGGTCAACGTGAATTAATCATCGGTGACCGTCAAGTAGGTAAAACTGCGATCGCCATCGATGCAATTATTAACCAGAAATCAACAGGTTTATACTCTGTTTATGTTGCGATAGGCCAAAAGGCATCTACTATTGCCAACGTAGTACGTAAACTTGAAGAGCATGGCGCGTTAGAAAATACTATCGTGGTGGTTGCTTCTGCTTCTGAAGCTGCAGCACTGCAATACCTGGCTCCATACGCAGGTTGTTCAATGGGTGAATATTTCCGCGACCGTGGTGAAGATGCACTGATTGTATACGATGATCTTTCTAAACAAGCTGTTGCCTACCGTCAAATTTCACTACTGCTGAAACGCCCACCTGGTCGTGAAGCCTATCCTGGTGACGTTTTCTATCTTCATTCTCGTCTTCTTGAGCGTGCATCTCGTGTAAGTGAACATTATGTTGAAACGTTTACTAAAGGTGCTGTGAAAGGTAAAACCGGTTCACTAACTGCGTTACCTATCATTGAAACGCAAGCAGGTGACGTATCTGCATTCGTACCTACTAACGTAATATCCATTACAGATGGTCAGATATTCTTAACGACTGAACTGTTTAATAATGGTGTTCGTCCAGCCGTTGACCCGGGTATTTCTGTATCGCGTGTAGGTGGTGCAGCACAGTGTAAAGTGATTAAGAAGCTATCCGGTGGTATTCGTACTGCACTAGCTCAATATCGTGAATTGGCGGCGTTTGCGCAGTTCGCATCAGATCTTGATGAGGCAACCCGTAAACAACTTGATCATGGTAAAAAAGTAACTGAATTAATGAAGCAAAAACAATATGCTCCAATGTCAGTTATCGAACAGGCGTTGTCACTGTTTGCCGCAGAGAAAGGTTACCTGAATGATGTTGATGTTGAAAAAGTATTAGACTTTGAATCATCTCTAATCTCTTATGCTAAAACTGAGCATGCTGAGTTCTATGCTCAAATTAATGAAACCGGTGATTACAGCAAAGAAATTGAAGAGCAATTCAAGTCAATCTTGGAAACTTTCAAAGCGACGCAAACCTGGTAATTAATTAACTACTCTGGTAGTTAATTAAGCATTAATTAGGAGCTAGAAAATGGCCGGCGATAAAGAAATTCGAAATAAGATCGCGAGTGTTAAAAATACTCAAAAAATCACTGGTGCCATGGAAATGGTTGCAGCATCAAAGATGCGTCGTGCGCAACAGCGTATGACTAGCACCCTTTCTTATGCTAAAACAATGCGTAAAGTGATTGGTCATATCGCACTTGGTAAATTGGAATATCATCATGCTTATCTTCAAGAAAGAGAAGTAAAGCGTGTTGGTTATATTGTCATTTCAAGTGATCGTGGTTTATGTGGCGGTTTAAATATCAATTTATTTAAACCGGTTATTGCAGCAATGAAAAAACACTCTGACGCGGGTGTTGAAGTTGATTTAGCCGTAATAGGTTCTAAAGCAACTGCATTCTTCAATGGATTAGGCGCTAATGTAGTTGCACAAACTTCTGGTTTGGGTGACTCACCAACAGTTAATGATTTAATTGGTTCGGTGAAAATTATGTTAGATGCTTATGATGAAGGCAAACTCGATCGCTTGTATATAGTGAACAATAAATTCATTAGTACCATGGTACAAGAACCAACCATCAGTCAATTATTGCCTTTGCCTAAGGCAAAAGGTGATAAAGAAGTTGCTGCCCATCGCTGGGATTACATATACGAAGGTGAACCAAAAGATATTTTGGATTCATTATTGGTTCGTTATGTAGAGTCACAAGTGTATCAAGGTGTTGTAGAGAACTTAGCCTGTGAGCAGGTTTCTCGAATGGTTGCGATGAAAGCCGCAACCGATAATGCCAGTGACTTGATTGATGATTTACAACTTGTTGCCAATAAAGCACGTCAAGCTGCAATTACTCAGGAACTTTCTGAGATTTGTGGTGGTGCGGCTGCGGTATAAGCAGATTAACAAATTTAAGATTTTAGAGGATCAGAGATGAGTACAGGTAAAATCGTTCAGATTATCGGTGCTGTTGTGGATGTTGAATTCCCACAAGAATTTGTACCGAATATATACAGTGCATTGATCGTGACTGAAAAGAATCTAACAATGGAAGTGCAGCAACAAATTGGTGGCGGCGTTGTTCGTTGTATCGCCATGGGTGCTTCTGAAGGTTTAAGTCGCGGTTTAGAAGTTACCGATACAGGTAAAGCAATCACAGTACCTGTTGGTACGGCTACATTAGGCCGTATCATGAATGTATTGGGTGAGCCTATTGATGAGTGTGGAGATATCGGTGCAACTGAGCATTACGAAATTCACCGCGCAGCCCCTTCTTATGAAGAGCAGTCAGCATCTGTCGCAACATTGGAAGTTGGTATTAAAGTTATCGACTTAATCTGTCCATTCGCAAAAGGTGGTAAAATCGGCCTATTCGGTGGTGCAGGTGTTGGTAAGACAGTAAACATGATGGAACTTATCAATAACATCGCGTTAAAACATTCAGGTTTGTCTGTTTTTGCCGGTGTTGGTGAGCGTACTCGTGAAGGTAACGATTTCTACTTTGAGATGCAGGAAGCGGGTGTTGTAAACATCGAAAAACCTGAATTATCAAAAGTAGCGATGGTTTATGGTCAAATGAATGAGCCACCAGGAAACCGTTTACGTGTAGCCTTGACTGGTTTGACTATGGCTGAGCGTTTCCGTGACGAAGGTAAAGACGTATTATTATTCATCGATAATATCTACCGTTATACCCTTGCGGGAACTGAAGTATCTGCGTTATTAGGCCGTATGCCTTCTGCAGTAGGTTATCAACCAACTCTTGCAGAAGAGATGGGTGTACTACAGGAACGTATTACGTCAACTAAAACAGGTTCAATTACCTCTATTCAAGCGGTATATGTACCAGCGGATGACTTAACAGATCCATCACCAGCAACAACCTTTGCTCACTTAGATGCAACAGTTGTATTATCTCGTAATATCGCATCGCTAGGTCTTTACCCTGCAATCGATCCGCTTGATTCTACTTCTCGTCAACTTGATCCTTTAGTTGTTGGTCAAGAGCACTATGATATTGCCCGTGGCGTTCAAGGTATCCTGCAGCGTTACAAAGAGCTTAAAGATATCATTGCAATTCTGGGTATGGATGAGCTTTCTGAAGAAGATAAGCTGGTTGTATCCCGTGCACGTAAAGTTGAGCGTTTCTTAACTCAGCCTTATCACGTTGCTGAAGTTTTCACCGGTAAGGCGGGTATGTACGTACCCCTTAAAGACACATTAGCTGGATTTAAAGGTCTTATCAGTGGTGAATACGATGATATACCTGAGCAAGCTTTCCTATATGTAGGTACTGTTGAACAAGCGGTAGAGAAAGCCAAAAGCTTATAATACCGGAGGTTAATATGACTAATGCTATGACCACTCATTTAGATGTTGTAAGTGCTGAAAAATCACTTTTTTCAGGCCGCGTTTCGCACCTGCAGGTTTCAGGTCAAGAAGGTGAGCTGGGTATTATGCCAGGACACACTCCGCTACTAACACCGATTAAGCCAGGAATGGTGAAAATGGTAAAACAGCATGGTGATGAAGAGGTCATTTATATCTCTGGTGGTTTTCTTGAGGTGCAACCTGGTGGTGTAACAGTGCTTGCTGATACAGCTATTCGAGGTAAAGACCTTGATCAGGCTAAAGCAGAAGCAGCTAAACGTGCTGCTGAAGAGCAAATTTCAAATCCAAGTAAGGATATTGATTATGCTCGTGTTACCAGTGAATTGGCGAAAGCAATTGCACAACTGCGTGTTATCGAGTTAACCAGAAGAAAATAATATTTTTACTTTCTGGCAAAAAAGGCGGCTTATGAGTCGCCTTTTTTATTTTCGCAAAGCGCTAATTTATCCATTTTAATGGCCCACTCCGGAAGCTCTTCACTGCCCTTTTGCGAAAGACGGTAAACACCCCGATCTACTTTTTCAAACCAGGCATAATAATTATCTCTTAAAAACAGGGTTGCTTGCGGTTCATCAATAGCCTTTTTTATTTCAGCACCACGGCAACAAGGTAATGCGGATAAATACTCCGCCACTCTTATGCAGCGTTGCCTGTAAGCCGTAAAACCTGCCTGCTTGCGTGTCGAACCACCCTTCTGCGTATCACCCTGGCGCTCAGTAAACTCCTTTAATAACGCATTTTGCTTACGCTTATTTGTTCTTGGCTGGTAATCTTTAGGATCGTTAATTATTTCTACATAGTGCAGATCTTTTTGGATATCGACGACAATCAATCCTAAGCCTAAACGGGCGATTAATTTTTTAACCTGTTTGCTCTGTTTTTTAAATATTGTGGCTTGCTTGGGAATTGCTATATACACAGTATCAGCCAAACTAAAGCGGTCAACTGCTTGCAATAAAAGGGTGATATTAAGCGTTAACTTTAATTCAATGATGATTAATGCATCGTCCTTTTTAGCAACGATATCACAGTTTTTAATCTCCCCTTTCACTTCATAACCGAGGTTATTTAAAAAGTGTTTAATGGGGAGATAGAGGTCATTTTCTTTAAGTTTATTGCTCATAAATACTTTATGCCGTCAGATAAGTGAATCAATATACCCATGTTACTGGAAAATGCTTTGTCAGGCACGAGATCGAGTCCCGTAGGGCAAGGCAAATTGCACCATTCCACTTTGTTATAAAATATCTATCTAGAATAACAACACTAAGCAGGCTCTGCCTTTTATATAGAACCAACAAACAGCTGCAGAAACAACCTCGAAAGATCAAGCGACCCTCGCATTTCAGGACAATTTTCCTTGTTGATTTTACATCTTGAAGTATCAGGGAGATAGGTCATATTGAATAGCAGGTTATTGCTTTAAACTTATTTTGTTAGTTTAATGATGGCTGCGTTTTTTATCTGTTTAATAAAGGCTGATCACTCGAACTTCTCTGATTTAACACCCAAGGATATGTGTAGTTATGTATAAATTACTTGCATTAGATTTAGATGGCACCGTATTAAACTCTAAACATCAAATTAATCAGCCGTTAATAGAAACCATCAAAAATTTACCAGACGATATTATGGTGATGATTGTCACAGGTCGGCACCACACAGCGGCTAAGCCTTATTACGATCAACTTAATTTAACAACGCCTATTATTTGCTGTAATGGCACATATCTTTATGATTTTAAAACACTGGAGGTGATCAGTGAAAACTCAATTCCTAAAGATCAAGCGCTGCAATTTTTATCGCTTTGTGATCAATATGGCATGAAAAAAACCATGTATGTTACTCATTCGATGCTTTATGACGAATCTAACCCGATGACATACATGGAAACACTGCAGCACTGGTCATTGCAATTTCCCGAAGATGATCGGCCGAGCATTATAAAAATCAGTGACTTTGAAACATCAATCCGGAATAACAATTATGTTTGGAAGTTTGTTCTTGAGGGAAAATATGAAGATGTTGCAGCATTTTTTGCTGATCCCTTTATTAAAACAGAATTTAGTGTTGAACAATCATTTTTTAATCGTTTTGACTTAGCGCGAAAAGGCAATACTAAGGGTAATCGATTAGCAGAATACATTAGCAGTATGGGGATTCATCCTGAACAGGTTGTCGCGATTGGTGATCATAATAATGATATCTCTATGTTTGCAGTAGCCGGTATGGGAGTTACTTTAGACCATGCCGATCAAGTCGTTAAACAAGCAGCCAATGTTGTTATTGATAGTAATAATGATGATCTACATGGTTTGGCTAATTTCATTAATTCATTATTTAAAGCTCCCTTATCGGATCAATAAATACTCCCTAAACTTTAAATTAATACATTTATATGACAGGAGGCATGTAAAAGCTTATCCGCTCTCCTGACTTTAAAAATATCTGTAACGCGGGTCGGTTCAGGCGACCTCACAAAGAACTAAATATGGGATATTACTTCGCTTAGGGATGAACCTGAACTGATTGTCTTTATTAGCTTCAAAGTTAGTCCATGTGGCTGATTGCCATTGGTATAATTGCCCTCAATAGGTATAATGGAATTCATTTTATATAACCAACTCGAAGCCTAAATCATGCAAAAATTCGATACAAAAACATTCCAAGGGCTAATTCTTGCGTTGCAAGATTTCTGGGCTCGCCAAGGTTGCGCCATTGTTCAACCACTTGATATGGAAGTGGGTGCTGGTACATTCCATCCGCAAACATTCTTACGTTCAATTGGACCTGAGCCAATGAGCAGCGCTTATGTTCAGCCCTGCCGCCGTCCAACTGACGGTCGTTATGGTGAAAACCCAAACAGATTACAGCACTATTACCAATTTCAAGTGGTATTAAAACCCTCTCCCAAAAATATTCAGGAGCTGTATTTACAATCTCTTGAAGAGATTGGTATCGATACCTCTATTCATGATATCCGCTTTGTTGAAGATAACTGGGAATCACCTACGCTTGGTGCCTGGGGATTAGGCTGGGAAATCTGGTTAAACGGCATGGAAGTAACACAGTTTACCTATTTCCAACAGGTTGGCGGCTTAGAATGCAGCCCCGTTACCGGTGAAATTACTTATGGTTTAGAACGTATAGCAATGTACGTGCAGGGCGTTGAAAGTATCTATGATCTGGTTTGGACCGATGGTCCGATGGGCAAAGTGACATACGGTGATATCTTCCATCAAAATGAAGTTGAGCAATCAGCTTATAACTTTGAGCACGCTGATGTTGACGCTTTATTCGCGCAGTTTGATCAGTGTGAAAAAGACAGCCAAAAGCTTATCGATGCCGGATTAGCCCTGCCTGCCTATGAACAGGTGATGAAAGCTTCGCATGTTTTCAACCTGTTAGATGCACGTCATGCTATCTCTGTGACTGAACGTCAGCGTTACATTCTTCGCGTCCGGACATTATCAAAAGCAGTTGCTGAAGCTTATTATGCTAAGCGTGAAGCGCTTGGTTTCCCACTTTGCAAAAACCTAGTTAAATAGAGGCACGTTTCATGTCACAAGAAAATTTATTGATTGAACTGGGTACCGAAGAGTTACCACCGAAATCATTACGTAAACTTGCTGAATCATTTGCAAGTAACGTCGAAGCTGAATTAATAAAGGCGGAGTTATCTTTTGATAACGTGCGCTGGTTAGCCTCTCCACGTCGATTAGCATTAATCGTGACGAATTTATCGGCTGCACAAGCGGATAAAATAGTTGAAAAACGTGGACCGGCAGTGAATGTTGCCTTTGATGCACAAGGTCAGGCAACGAAAGCTGCACAAGGCTGGGCGGCTTCAAACGGCATTACTGTTGAACAAGCAGAACGCTTGATCACAGATAAAGGCGAGTGGTTATTATTTAAATCTGAAGTTAAAGGCTTACCCGTTGCGCAACTGATCCCTGAAATTGCTGCGACAGCACTTGCCAAGTTACCTATTCCTAAACCGATGCGTTGGGGTTCAGCAAGCACACAATTTATCCGCCCTGTTCATACTGTTACCATGTTATTTGGTGGACAGTTAATTCAAGGTGAATTATTGGGTATTGAATCTGACCGGACTATTCGCGGACATCGCTTTTTAGGTGATGCAGAAATCGTTATTAACCATGCAGATCAGTATCAAGCGTTGTTGGATGATAGCGGTAAAGTTATTGTTGATTATGAGCGCCGTAAAGCGATTATTCGTGAACAGGTTGAAGCATTAGCTGCCCATGAAAATGGTGTTGCAGCGATTGATGATGATCTGCTTGAAGAGGTTACGTCATTAGTGGAGTGGCCTGTTACGCTGGTGGGATCATTCGAAGAAAAATTCCTAGCGGTGCCCTCTGAAGCACTGATCTCTACCATGAAAGATAACCAGAAGTACTTTCCGGTATTAGACAAACAGGGCAAGTTATTGCCGCGCTTTATTTTTGTGTCCAACATTGTCAGCCGCGATCCGGCGCAGGTGATCAGCGGTAATGAGAAAGTGGTTCGCCCACGTTTAGCTGATGCGGAATTCTTCTTCGAAACGGATAAGAAAAAAACCTTAGCAAGCCGTTTAGAATCTTTATCCAGCGTTCTATTCCAGCAAAAACTAGGTACTCTGAAAGAGAAATCTGAACGTATTGCCAATGTTGCTGAAGATATTGCCGTGCAGATTAAAGCCGATAGCAAACATGCATACCGTGCCGGTCTTTTATCTAAAACAGATTTAATGACTGATATGGTTATGGAATTTCCTGATGTACAAGGCATCATGGGCATGTATTACGCGCAGCATGATGGCGAAGCCAATGAAGTAGCAATTGCTTTAAATGAGCAATACTTACCCCGTTTTGCCGGTGATAAATTACCAACCTCTTTGGTGGCCTGTTGTGTTTCTTTAGCCGATAAGCTTGATACATTAGTGGGTATTTTTGGTATTGGCCAAGCACCGAAAGGCGCGACTGATCCGTTTGCACTGCGTCGTGCTGCTATTGGTCTGTTACGTATCATTACCGAAAAAAATCTGGATCTTGATATTGTAGTATTAACTGAAATAGCGAAAGCACAATACGGTCATAAATTAACGAACGACAATGTTGTTCAGGATGTGGTTGATTTCTTATTTGCACGATTCCGAGCGACTTATCAGGCAAATGGTTATTCTGTGGAATTGATTCAATCCGTATTGGATCGTCGTCCGACTAAACCGGTTGATTTTGAAAAACGCATTCAGGCGGTTGCCAAGTTCCAAACATTACCGGAAGCGGCTCCAATTGCTGCTGCGAATAAACGTATCAGTAATATCTTAGCGAAAGTAAAAGGCGAGATAAGTGCCGATATTGACTCTTCTTTGCTGCAAGAGCCTGCTGAAATCGCATTATCTGAAATTTTGCGCTCTCTAGAATTGAATCTAAGCCCTTTATTTGAGAAGTTAGACTACGAGTCAGCCTTGTTTGAACTCGCCACTCTGAGAGCTCCTGTGGACGAATTCTTTGACAACGTCATGGTTATGGCGGAGGATCAGGCTGTAAAACAGAATCGTCTTGCTATTTTAGCCCGTTTACGCAACCTATTTTTACAAGTTGCTGATGTCTCGGTTTTATAACTAAGAGAATATTTTCTCTGCCTTCTTGTTAGTGCCGGCAGAAAATATTATAAAAAGCTCAGTTTATTCTGGGCTTTTTTGTTTCACGTGAAACATTTTATACTGCTTATCTATCGTTATTGAATAGCTCGGGAGCAGATCGATAAGTAAAAATATCTGTGCTAACCGGGATGTTTATCTGATTTGTAATGGCTGTTTCATGTGCAACAATTATCTAAAAAATACTAAAGGAACAATAATGCCCTACTCAATTTTTGGAAATAAGTTTACTCAACATTCAGGTATCACTGAGTTAATGGATGACCTTAACGAAGGTATCCGCGGAGGCGATGATATTTTAATGTTAGGTGGAGGCAACCCGGCTGCTATTCCGGAAATTCAACAACGCTTAACTGAGTTGCTGCAGACTTTATTAACGGAAGGTAAATTGACCAATACGCTGGCAAATTATGATGGTCCGCAGGGCAAAAACAGTTTCATTAATGCGCTGGCGGATCTGTTTAATGAGCTTTATGGCTGGGGTTTAACGGCGGAAAACATCATGTTAACCAACGGCAGTCAGAATGCTTTCTTCTATCTTTTTAACCTGCTCGGCGGAAATTTCAGTAATGATAAAAAGAAAAAAATTCTTTTTCCATTAGCACCTGAGTATATCGGTTATGCCGATGCAAGTGTTTCAGAGGATGCTTTTGTTGCCGTTCGTCCGAAAATAACCGAGCTGGAAAATGGTTTTTTTAAATACCATGTCGATTTTGATGCACTTGAGATTGGCAAAGATATTGGGGCTATTTGTGTTTCACGACCCACGAATCCAACCGGTAATGTATTAACCGATGAAGAGATACAGCGTCTGGATTGTCTGGCCAGAAAGAATAATGTACCGCTCATTATTGATAACGCCTACGGCACACCCTTTCCAAATATAATATTTGCACAAGCGACGCCATTTTGGAATGAAAACACTATCCTGTGTTTAAGTTTGTCAAAATTTGGTTTGCCCGGTGCACGCTGTGGTATTGTTATTGCCAACCCTACTATTATCAAAGCGCTGTCTAATCTGTCCGGTATTATGGCTTTATCACCAGGCGGTATTGGTCCGGAGATAGCGCTACCATTAGTGAAAACTAAAGAGATAATTAAGTTAAGTAACGAAGTTATTAAACCCTACTATCTGGCAAAATCTGAAAAAGCAGTGGCATTATTACAATCTAAAATAACCACTCCCTGCTTTAAAATTCATAAAGCTGAGGGAGCATTATTCTTGTGGTTATGGTTTAAAGACCTGCCGATCAGCTCGAATGAGTTATATAAAAGATTAAAAGAAAAAGGTCTGCTAGTGGTCTCGGGGCACTATTTCTTTCCGGGATTAGATCAAAGTTGGCAGCATACTCAGGAGTGTATCCGTCTTAATTACGCGCAGGAAGCGAGCGTTGTTGAGCGTGGTGTTACCATTCTTGCTGATACGATCAATGCGCTATATGCTGAATCAGCATGTAAATAAAATAGATTTAGCAGGCGGCGTTAACTTAACATATTAAGTTAATGCCCTTTTTTATTTGCCTATTTTTTTGTTTCACGTGAAACCTTTTTTTAAGCAAACGTTTTAGGCAATACGGAATTCTCCGCTTTTGGTTAACTCTTTTTCTCTTACTAACTCCCCTTCTATATTTGCTTATTCAGTTTATAAATAGCTTCATTTATAACAATATTTAAGTATCTAATTCGTCATTTTTCGGTGTTTTTTTATTTTACTAGCGGGAAATAAATTTATCCGATTTACGGTTTCTAATCTATTTTAGAATATACTAAATAGGATACAACGAGTCAGGAGGTAATATTATGAATGCAAAATTTACTTTAATCGCGCTTATGAGT
>JBATHQ010000372.1:0-7081 GCA_049667005.1 Psychromonas sp. | reverse complement strand
GAACAAGCCATTACCAATTTACAGACTGTTCCGCAGGGGCATATTAAACTCACCGCGCCGGTTACCTACGGAGAGCAAAAAATCCTGCCTTTAATTAATGATTTTCTGCAGCGCTACGAACATATTCAGGTGACTTGTGAGCTGAGCAACCAACGTTTAGATTTAGTGGATGGTGGCTTTGATCTGGCCGTTCGTCTAGGAACGCTGCAGGATTCCAGTCTGATAGCCAAAAAATTAAGGGGGCGTAAAAACTATCTCTGCGCATCACCGTTGTACCTTGAGAAATTTGGTGAACCGCACTCACTTTCAGAATTAAGCCGACACAACTGCTTATTAGGTACGCGTGATTATTGGCATTTTAATGAGCAGGGCAAAGAGAAGCATGCTCGTGTTCAGGGGAATCTGCGTTGTAACAGTGGCATAGGGCTGGTGGATGCCGCGTTGAAAAATATCGGTATTATTCAGCTACCTGATCATTATGTTCAGGATCATATTGATTCCGGAAGATTAATCTCTTTATTAAATAATCTTCGTGCTCCCGAAGAGGGTATATGGCTGGTTTATCCCCAAAACCGTTATTTATCACCAAAAATTCGCCTGCTTATTGATTTTTTTGCCGAGCATTATGCTTAATCTAGCGGTATTGTTTAAACAAGGGACGTTGAGTCAGGGATGTAATATGTTAATGGTATGGTTAGCTGGTGCCGATCTACCCTACACCTTGTTGGGGTGTAGGGGTATAAAACAGGGGGAAATTTTTCGTTCAGAGAAAACTTAACAATTGATCATGGCGGTATCTGCGTAGGTACAGAATTTTGTGTAGGGGTACATTGGCCAATTCCATTTATTGTACAATTTCTTAATTTCACCTGATTCAAGAAGTGTAGCAAAACGCATATCAAAAAGATCCGCCAACAGTTTGCCTCTTTCATTATTAGCAAAACCAAGAAAAATATTTAAGTTCATCAACGTACGAGAGGTAAACATAGTAGGATCAACAGGATGTTTTATAAACTCATTATTCAGTTCATTACTGGCCTCTAAGAAAAAATCCAATTGTCCATTCTGTAAGGATTTAATTGCACTCTCACGTGTTGTAAACTCTTTGATATTAAACTTCTCGTCAAAATATTTGTGATAGTTATAGCCTTTTATCCAGCCGACATTTTTTCCAGCGAGGCTTTTAGTTCCCCGCCAAACCAAATTCGATGACTTTTTATAAACAGCGGTTACAACATCGGCATCAAAATGCCATTTAGGATAAATGACACCTTCTTCTTCATTAAGATAGGAGCCGAGCCAAGCATCTTTATCTCCATGTTTTACCAAAGAGACGCTATGAGCATAATCTGTAATGTTATTTTTAACTTCTATACCTAACGGTTCATATACTAATCGAAGGATGTCTAAATAGAGTCCAGTGCCATCTGCACGTACACCATTTACCCAGGGGGCGCTGGCTACATCTATCTGCTTAGGCTGAGCTATTGCTTGAGCTGCGGTTACTTTTAAAAGAAATATGAAAATAGTACATAATACGATAAAAAACATACTATTTAATTTACGTTGGAAAACTGACATAAAACTATTCCTTGTTTGTCCTGAATGTGTTGTTTAGGCGTTGTGAACTGAAATGTGTACTCACTTTTTTGGGTGTTTATTGAACGTAGTAAATAAAATTAACATATTTGTTTATTTATTTGTTCAATTATTTGCTTGCTTTGTGACTTTGTTGTTATTTGTAGTGCTTTTTATTTTGCTCTTTTCTTTGCCTGAGTAAAGAGCATGATTTTTTCGAACTGCGAAACTTCGTTTCGGTCCCTCAGCGTCTACGGGGGCAAGTGCGTAAGACCAACAAACAAACTAAGTTAGCTGAACTAGAGAGTTGTGACTAGGCTGGGGACGATAAATTGGAGTGGGATTTTCAGCGAACGCATTGCGCACAACAGACAGGCCTTCGTGTTTAGCTCGGGTAAACTCGCGATAGGTAACTATCTTACTGATGGGGATCTGTTTTAACAATTCATCATATTGTTCATTGAATGTTTTAGGCGATACTGTTTACCTCTTGATCACTTAGATAACGCCATATCTTGAAGTATCATGGGTATATAGGTGGTAACTTGAGGAGTTATGTCTCAAATTAAGTTCTTTTTGATCGAAAGTGCTTGTCCTGATAAACTGACTTTTCTCTTTTATCATCAAGGCCGTTATAAGCCAGAACAGTCAGAGTCCATAGTTTCATTATATTACTCAGATCTATCGCTTTACCTCGGAAGCCTCCTATCGTTTGGGCTGGATGATTATACTAATAACTGTGTTCCCGAGTGCTATCTGTAAGATAGTGCGCTGGTGGTGAAATATCTCTGCGTTTGCTGGGCTGAATTTTAGGAGTAGTTGGTGATAAAAAAGAGTTCCGGCATACCATCTCATTATTACAATGAGACTGTCGATTACGTTAAGTATCATCGTGGTCAACCTCTGCAATTACTGGATCCAAAACTGCCGTTTATGTTGACAAAGTTTGAGTTGATGAATGACTCTGGTCAGGCTGATTATCCTCATCGTCATGATTTTTATGAAATACTCTATATTACTGAAGGTGAAGGGACGCATGTTATTGATTTCGAAGCTTATCCTATTTTCCCTTACAGCTTCTACTTTCTATCAAAAAATCAGGTTCATTTTTGGCAGTTGAAGACGCCTTTGAAGGGGTATGCGCTACTTTTTCCTGAAGAGTTTCTGGGTTTTCCCTCTTCAAATATTGTCAGGGCGCATGATTTTTCTTTTTTCCATAATGTCGGTCATGCTCCCTGTCTCAGTGTTGATCAAGTGCAAAGCAAAATGATTGATGGTTTGCTTGAGGGCATGGAGCAGGAGTTTAATAACGATATGGAATCAAGTCTTTCAGTATTGCGGGCTTATCTTCATATCTTGCTTACCCAACTTAACCGCTTATATACGCTTGACCATGCGAGTGAGGGCGCGGAGACCGGATCGTCATTAGTACGCCAATTTGAACAGTTGGTTGCAGCACATTTTATTAGCGACCATGCTGTCCAAGATTACGCCAGGAGGATCGGGATTAGTACTAGTCACCTAACTGATACGGTTAAAGCTGTTACCGGACGTGCTCCTGGGCATATTATTCGCGACAAGCTTATTCTTGAAGCTAAGCGACTATTGGCCCATAGCAACATAACCGCTGCCGAAATTGGTTATAGACTACATTTTGACGACTCGTCTTATTTCGGGCGTTTCTTTAAACGCGAAACTGGCATGAGTCCGACGGCTTTCCGCCAATATATTCTCGAGCAATATCAAGTTTCCCCCAAATAATATCTCTTCTTCAGGCAGAAATTTCAGGTTTTAGCTCCGATCCGTGAAAAGTACCAGAATACCCGTGTTGAGTCTCTTCATCGGTTTATCACAAAAGCAGATTATATATTCCAGGAGTTCAAATTCACTATTACCACTAACGAGTGGACTCTGGATGTTGAGAATACTGCTTTTATGGAAGGAAAAAACGATGAAAACTAAATTAACAACAGTATCACTACTAACAACGCTACTTCTTTCGGGCAGTGCTGTTTATGCTCAAGATGATAGCGAACAAGGTTCAACGGTTTATAAAATTGAAGCTAGAGTCGATGACTATACCCGTCCTACAACATTTACCCCGACACAAGCAAAGCCTGTAAATGGTGCGATTAGCGAAAATATTGTCACTTCTACTGAACGCATCTTAAATAAACAGGCACCATTTCTTAAAAAAGGGGTAGTCAAACCTGTCGGTGAAGATCAGTTTAGCGCATGGGAAATGGTGAGTGATGAAGGTGGACATACACACTCGCAGACCGCTCCTAATCCTTTAACGTATTATGCGGCGGGTGCAGCTTCTAGCCTGTTAACGCAGGTTGAACGAGCCATCAAAGTCTTAAATCTGGACGTTGAAGATGTAAAAGTAGAAACAGAATTCTTCTTCAGATGGGCTGATACAATGACGGCTAACTGGTCTGGTTATACGGATAAAGTTGTTTCTAACATTATTGTTAAAAGTAATGAATCACCAGAAAAAATTAAAGAGTTAAAAGAGATGGCGCTTAAAGCCTGGGCTGTTGGTGAAGGTCTGGCAAATAAAACGGCTATCGACTCAGCAATCGTTATTAACGGTGATAACTGGACTGGCCAAAATGCCCGCCCAGGTGAAGTTGGCTCACCCGTTTCTATTGATAATGGCCGCACTATTACTAATGTAACGCCGGATCTGAAACTGCAGACAATAGACGTGAAAGAAGATCTTACTATTGAGATGGGCCATTTTCCAGAAACAATGGTGTTCTCCGAAATTGGTATAGCAGAGTCTGCGCATGATGCACAGCGTCCATATATGCATAAAATAAGAGCAAAATCGTTAACAGAAAACTATGCCACATGGGAACTTTATGCAGATGATAGTCGAGGCTATAAAGGTGTGGATAAAGCTCCAACATCGCATGATTACTTTACCTTAGGTACTTCCTTTTGCTTGATGAGTCAGCTTACTGCAAGTCATATGCTCTTTGATAAGCAAGGTGTTAAGATTGATGACTTCCGTGTTGAACACCAGTTTGATTATCAGCAGGATAACTTTATGACGCCGACAATGACTGGTCATCTTGACAATGTGATAACCAGAATTGTAATAAAAAGCGATGCAGATAAAGAGATGTTAAATAAATACGCTAAGCTATCTCTTAATATGTGTTTTGCCGGTGAAGGTATTATGAATGAAACAGAAATGGAGTCAGAGATTTACCTAAATGGAAAGCAGGTAAAATAAGATAAGCTTTATGCGACATAAGCGGAGCATAGAGATTGATAATCTAAGCTCCTCTTCTAAATAAGCACTAGTGGCAGGGCATCTGCGAAGAATAACCTAATCACAGGTGCTATCGGGAAAATGAAAACGCACGGCATTAAAATCGAGCACTTTATTATCTTCTATTTTGATTCCTTCACTGCGTAATAATTCAATCTTCGTGTCTATGCCCAAGGCGTAATTCCCAACCTCGCCATTACCTTTGACCACGCGATGGCACGGCACAATAATTGGGTTAGGGTTAGCGCCCATGGCATTACCCACTGCTTGGTAGGCTTTACCATGCAGCGCATGCGCAATATCGCCGTAGGTGACAACTTGTCCCATTGGGATCAGTTTTAATAGTTCATAACACTGCTGGTTAAATGTGTTCGCCAATACTGTTTACCTCTTGAACACTTAGATAACGCCATTCACCTAGTGCAAGTGACGGATCTAATTCAATGCCGCCTATTTTTTCGCGGTGCAGTTCCGTCACATGATTGCCAATCGCTGCGAACATGCGTTTTACTTGATGGTACTTACCTTCATTAATGGTCAGTAGTACCTCATTTTCTGTCAAAATTTCCAGAGTGGCGGGTAAGCAGGGTTCATTTTCACTTTTTAGCTGTATCCCCTCATTAAACAAGGCGACTGCACTTTGTTCAACAGGTTCGGCAAGTGTTACGCGATAGCGTTTATTACAATGCCTGCGCGGGCTGGTGACTTTATGAGACCACTGGCCGTCATCAGTGAGCAGTGTTAAACCCGTTGTATCGGCATCTAACCGACCCGCGATACAGAGCTGTTCACGTTTATCAACCTGGATTAAATTAACAATGCTGGGCAACTGCTCATCTACTGTGGAGCAGATAAAATCTTTCGGTTTATTGAGCATAATATAACGCGTGCTTCGAACACTAATTAATTTACCGTCAAAACTGATTTGCTCATTAGCCGCTACTTTATAAGCGCTGTTACGGATTGGCCTGCCGGAACTTGTGATACGTCCCTGGCTAATCACCTTTTTAGCCTGACTTCTGGTCATCGTGGTGGATTCACAAATATATTTATCTAATCTCATGGAACTCTTCTTTTCTAGGGGTAACTGTTAATAGTTAACTGTCTGATGGTTTCTTTTAGCGCGCTTTGAGCTTGTTTTTTACCGGTGAAATTGTGTTTTTTACAAATTTCTGTCCAGCTGTTATTTTGTAATATCTTGCCGATCGCCAGCAGTTGCTGCGTGTTCGTTAAAACGGATAAATCAGAGTTTAACACTAAATTGATCAGATCGTGTTCGATAAACTCATAGGGCAGATTACCGTCGCTATAACTGTGTAAGTTTAACGGTAAAAGTTGCTTTGTATTGCTGTTCAACAATATGCTTAAGACCACATTTGTATCCAGATGCTGCAGTTGCCTGCTTAATTGCGTTGGCAGCTGCTCTGTAAATTGCCGGGTTATTAATTGATGCAGCCGTTGTCCTTTTTGAGAAAGCGGCAAGTTAACGATGATTGAATGGGTGCCACTACTGGCATCCTGCTGCAGACCGATACGCATTGCAGTGAAGCCTTGTTGCTGCCAGAAAGCTAATAGTTCTGCCGTTACGCCGAAGCTGGCGCAAAGGTGATCAAACTGCGCCAATTTAGCCCAGTTGCTCAGGTAGTTTATAAATTGTTTTCCTACGCCCTGATTTTGGCAGGCAGGGTGGATGGCAATCCGTTGTACTCTGGCATAACGATCAGCGGCTGCCTCTTTAAAACGGCTATGAAACGTTAATGACTGGGCAATTAAGTTTCCCGGTACACGGCGGGTACCTTGCCAAATCTGCTCTGCAAGGTTGTTGTCAAAATTACCCTCTACATTGATCAGCACAACACCGAGTATCTGCTTTTGCTGTCTGGCAATAAAAATATGCAGGGAGAGATCGTTGAGTAATTTTTCCAGATCCGACGGTTTGGTCTGATAATGTGCAAGCACTAATAAGGAGAAGATCGATTGCAGTAATTGCTGGTCGCGCAATAACTGCTGAGCAGTCAATTTTTCAAAACAAAGCTTTTCCTGAAGATTATATTGGGGATCCTGCGTTAGCGGCTCAGTCAAGCAGATGCTGTTTAAGGTAAAAGATTCAAGCGGATCGTTTTTTGCCCAGCGAATAGGCTGATCCAGGTGCAGCTTACGCCATTGCGGTGCTATCGCGTTTAGGCGTTTGTGAAAGCACAGTGCAAATCCGCGTCCTGA
>JBATHQ010000371.1:0-3487 GCA_049667005.1 Psychromonas sp. | reverse complement strand
CACCGATCAATTGTACACTCGGATCTTCGATAAAATCATTGAACATACCGATCGCATTAGAGCCTCCGCCAACGCAGGCAATTACGATATCAGGCAGTACACCCTCTTTTTTTAACACCTGCTGTTTAGCTTCTTCACCGATCATTTTTTGAAATTCACGGACAATGGTCGGGAAGGGGTGCGGACCCGCGGCGGTGCCTAATAAATAGTGCGCGGTTTCGTAACTGCCCGCCCAATCACGCAGGGCTTCATTGCAGGCATCTTTTAAGGTTGATGAGCCGGAATGAACCGGAATGACCTGTGCACCCATTAAACGCATTCGGAAGACATTGGGTTTTTGACGTTCACAATCCACGGCGCCCATATAAATACGGCATTTTAGACCGAGTAGCGCACAAGCTAATGCAGTTGCGACACCATGTTGACCCGCACCGGTTTCGGCAATAATTTCATTTTTGCCCATCCGTTTTGCAAGCAGGGCCTGGCCTAATACCTGATTGGTTTTATGCGCGCCGCCGTGCAGGAGATCTTCGCGTTTAAGATAAAGTTTGGTTTTTTTACCTTTGGTCAGGTTGCGGCACAGAGTTAAAGGCGTCGGGCGGCCTGCATATTCGGTCAATAGCTCAGAAAATTCTGCTATAAATTCAGGATCTTGCTGTGCTTTTAAAAATTCAGCTTCTAACTGTTTTAATGCCGGTACCAGGATTTGCGGGACAAACATCCCGCCAAATTGTCCGAAGTAAGGATTTAGTTTTTCCATTTTTATAAACCTTTTATTTTACTCAAGGTGTTTCCACCCGATAAGAAACGACTATTATTTTTTAGCGTGTTACATAACCTCTGATTGCTGCAAATGCGGCATTTATTTTTAGCGGATCTTTTTTACCCGGTGCTGATTCAACACCGGAATTGAAATCTAATCCGGCGCAGCCTATTAAACCGGCCTGCTGCGCATTTTCAGGGGTTAAGCCTCCGGCTAATATTATTTTACTTTTAAGCTCCAGATTAAGATCTTTTAACAATGTCCAATCAAAAGCACTGCCTGTCCCGCCTGTTTGCCCTGCAATACGCGTATCAAGCAGGTGTTTTTGAACATTAAATTTATCAAAATCCGGCAACGAATCGCTCACTCCGTGGGCTTTCCATATTTCACAACGCTCCGGTAACATGCTGCGTAATGATTTGATGTATTTAGGGTTTTCATCACCATGCAATTGTACTGCCGCTAATCCTAATTGTTTGACGGTATAACTTATTAACTCCGGATCTTCATTCTGAAAAACGCCGACATATAATAAAGGTGCGCCGAGCATGACTAAACGGGCTTCCTCCATATCCACAAAACGGGGTGATTTTTCAACAAAGATCAAACCGCCGTAAACCGCACCGGCTTTATAAACATCGGCAGCGGCTCTTGGGTGGGTCAAACCGCAAACTTTGTTGCTGCCTAAAATCAACTGCCGGCAAGCTCTATCAATATTTGCCTGACTCATAATGGAGCTGCCGACCAAAAAGCCGTTGGCGTATTGACTGAGCTGTTTCACCTGACTGTGGTTATAGATGCCCGACTCCGAAATCACGATACGATCTGCGGGTATTTTAGCGGCCAGCTCTTCAGTACGTGTTAAATCGATGCTTAGATCACGCAGGTCCCGGTTATTTATGCCGATGACTTTCGCATTCAAGGCGATCGCCCGCACCAGCTCATGCTCATTACTGACTTCAGTTAATACGCCCATTTTCAGGCTGTGCGCGGTATCACGGTATGCCTGGTAAGCATCATCATCTAAAACAGAGAGCATTAACAATATCGCATCGGCTTGATAAAAACGCGCCAGATAAATTTGGTAAGGATCAATAATAAAGTCTTTACACAGAACCGGTTGGGAAACCTGCTCCCGAACTTTGCTGACATATTCAAAATTGCCCTGAAAGTACTTTTCATCGGTTAATACTGATATGGCACTGGCATAGTTTTTATAGGTACCGGCAATAAGGTCCAAATCAAACTCTGCGCGGATCAGGCCTTTCGACGGTGACGCTTTTTTACACTCTAAAATAAACACACTGTCCGGTTTATCCAGGTTATTATAAAAATGACGATCGCTCTCTGTTAATTTGTCTTTAAAGCTAATCAAAGGCTGTTGTTGCATACGTGCTTTGACCCACTCGACCTTATCATCCACAATCTTTCCCAGAATCGTATCTTGTAGACTTTTATCATTTAACATTGGCTTCGCTCCGCAAGTGCTTTTAGTAGTTGTAAGGGTTTACCGGTTTGCATTATCTCCAGCGCTTGTTTTGTGCCATCTTTAAAGTTATCCGCTTTACCGTTTAATACCAGTAATGCGGAAACATTGATCGCAACGGCAGCCTGTTGTGCTTCGCTTCCCGTACCCTGTAATATTTTTTCGATGATGATTTTATTTTCAGATGGATTACCTCCAAAAATCGCTTCTACCGGATAACGCTGCACGCCAAAATCTTCCGGTGTTAAGCTGTATTCGGTGATCTCACCGTTATTGAGCTCTGCGACCTGTGTTTCACCGTGTAATGCAACCTCGTCCAAGCCGCTACCATAAACGACCATAACACGCTTCATACCTAACTGTTTATGCACTTCTGCGATCGGTTTTAACAGTTCAGGAGCATACACGCCCATTAGTTCAAATTCAGGACGGGCTGGGTTGACCAACGGGCCGAGAAGATTGAAAATTGAACGGGTTTTTAATGCCGCGCGCACCGGTGCGGCAAAACGCATTCCCGCATGATATTGCGGGGCAAAGATAAAGCAGACATTTAACTCATCTAAACACTGCCGTGCGACCTCTGCGCTCATATTCAGGTTAACCCCGAAAGCGGCAAGCAAATCCGATGAACCGGATTTACTCGATACACTGCGGCTACCGTGTTTGCATACTTTTACACCACAGGCGGCAGCAACAAATGCACTTGCCGTGGAGATATTGATAGTGCCTAAACCATCTCCGCCGGTGCCGACGATATCAGTGAAGGCATAATCAGGACGCGGAAAAGGAGCCGCTTGTGCAAGTAGGGCATTAGCCGCTCCGGCAATCTCCTGTGGCGTTTCACCCTTCATTTTTAAGGCGGTTATTACCGAAGATAAGATAATCGGATCAACTTGCCCCTGCACAACCTGTTCAAAGAAGGCCTGACTTTGCTCACTGCTCAGAGATTTAGCTGCGTATAATTGTTCGAGAATTTGATGGATATCGAATTGGCTCATTTAAAGGTTCTCCGTCACTAAATTTAAACTGTTTTCTAATAGTTTTGCACCCTCACAGGTTAAAATAGATTCCGGATGAAATTGAAAACCTATTACCTTATCTGCCTGGTTGTAAACAGCCATACACATACCGTTAAAGTCTGCGACTATTTCCAGAGATGACGGCACCGAAGAGCCGATCAGGGAGTGATAACGCGCCACGGAAAGAGGCTGGCTTAAACCGCTGAACATGCGGTCAGC
>JBATHQ010000370.1:0-4199 GCA_049667005.1 Psychromonas sp. | reverse complement strand
ATGCTATTATTAATGGGCTGTGAAAAAGCTCAGGGTTATAAAATAGCGAAACCTATGCCGAGTGTCATTTTTTCTCAGTGGTTAAGCAATTACAGCCCTAATAAAAACTGGCTTATTTGTGGTAATGAGCCGCGTAATAATAAAGAAAATAGTCTGGCTATATTCACAATAATTAGCAATCAGTGTATGGATATATTTAGAGGTAAGATTGAATCGTCTCCCGTTGATGTAAAACCCTGGCCTATTCTCGATAATCAGCGCTGCCATTGTGGTAATTGGATCAATAGAGAAAAGAAAGAGCAACTGTTTGCCAAAGAAGATATGCAGCGACTTGAACAAGTTCATAATAAAATTCATTTTATTGCTGATGCGATACAGCGTAAATATCAAGGGGGGGATATTGAAACTGCACGCGCTAACTTACCTGAACTCGAATTAGCTATGGATGAGATGAGTAAAGCGGTTGATTTATGCAAATAATGACTGAGGAATATGTGAGTAGGGTGGTGAACCTAGCTTTTCATTTTTTAATAATTCTCTAATTATCTAATTTTTTTATATTAATTCAACCGTTATTGGTTTGGCGGGCTATTACTCTCGTATGTTTAATGTCAGAGCGAACCAATCAACATCCGCTTACAGCGACAGCTGAAGGCTCAAAATACCCACAATTTCTATCTGACTACCTAGCTCGGTAACATCAGAACGAGCGTTACCTCATTTGCGCATAATTCAGTTGAAGCGATTAAATATTTATTCCAACCATTTTAGCTAAATGGCTTTGCCCCTTTGCGCATAAGAAGGTCAATTCGCAAACGCTCCAATCGACTTAGAAGTAAAAAACAATACGCGCCCCGTTGGAGTTGCGAATAACAATAAAGAGTGCAGAGTAAATTTAACCTGGCTCATTCACACGGAAAAATCACAAAATAATAAAAAGCATCTGTAGTGGGCTGTTTATTATTAAATAAATCTGTTATAAATATTTTATATTAGCGGTTGGCATTTGCACATTAATATGAATATAGATTAATACTCTGTTATGCAATCAAGCAGATGAAGCAATACTTATGAAAAAGTTATATTAACAATCGCAGCAAGTATAGTTTTCACTACTAGTGTAATCCTCGCAGAAGAGTTTTTGCATGAGGAATCCGGTACTAACTATCAAAAAATAGATAAGCAAAGTTACTGCAACTAAATGCATAACAACCCGCTTGCAGTTGGACGGATTTCAGCTTGTCATTGTTTACGGCCTTAGACGATATTTCTCCATCTGGCGTATCTGTTTTCTCTTATCTTTTTTCATGTTTCCGAGTAAGAGGGAGAAAACAAAAAAACAGATGCAGAACAATTTGCCTATGACGCTCCCTTTAGGGTTTACGGCGTTATCGTCCTATACATCGGCAGGCATACAACTTGCGAACGCATTACTAGAAAAACGATTCATTAAACGAAATTTCCAATAAATATCACTCGATGGCAGGGGTGGCGGTAGATAGAACATAAACGGAGCTTTGGGTGCGAAAATGGGACATGTAAGAATTGAATATACTAAAAACATCATATCTCGAACCGTACAGGGCATGTGGCAGGAGATGTCATTTGCGGTGTCGGTGGATAATTTGGCCTATCGGAAGGATGTCGTCATCCATTGGTGCGGTGAAGATGGTGTATGGCATGAGCAGGCGGCTGAATATTGTCATACGATTCCGGGTCATACGGTTCCGAATCGTGGCGAAAGGTGGCTTGCTACTGTTCGCTGTTTGCTGACGCCGGAACATTCGCTGCCGGGCAACATCCTTTTTAAAGTTTGTTATCGCTGTGAGGAACGCACTTTCTGGGACGACAATCACGGCAATAATTATAAGGTGGATGCAGATTCAGGGGTCATTGTTTATCGTGATGTTCCCGTTCAGCATCTGTTCTTCAATCCGTTGCTGCAGGGCGGCAAGGTGTCGCTCCCGATCCATTCGGCAGTACAGTCTTCTCTGAAGGCTAAGAATGTGCGTATTCATTGGTCCACAGATAATTGGAAGACCAGTCAGACGGCTCCCTGTTTTAAAAGTACTAATCACTGGGAGATCGCTGACCAAAGTGCGGCGCGTAATCCGAATCGATATGGTTGGGAGATCTGGACGGGGCGGTTGCCTGTACAGCAGACGTATCGCGTCGAGTATTCCATTGAATGTGAGACGGATGAAGGGATTTTCTGGGACAACTGCGGCGGTTCTAATTACCAGTCGCGACGCAGTACGATGCGGGTGCTGGCGCTGAATCTGCATTGCTATCAGGAGGAGGATCAGGATCGTAAATTCCGTCAGATTGCCAGGGCGATTAAGCAGTTAGATATTGATCTGGTGTGCCTTCAGGAGGTGGCGGAGAATTGGAATGATGGACGTGGTGATTGGAATTCGAATGCGGCACGCGTGATTAATTCGTATTTGCCGTGCCAGTATCATCTGCACACGGATTATTCGCATCTTGGGTTTGATCGTTACCGCGAAGGGGTTGCTATTCTGAGTCGGTATGAGTTTTCCATGACTGATTCAAGGTATGTTTCAGACACGCATGATATCTACGACATTCATTCGCGTCGCGTGGTGATGGCGCAGATACATGTTCCGTATTTTGGACCGGTGAATCTTTTCAGTGCACATCTAAGCTGGCCGGAAGACGGTTTTTATAACCAGTTTAATCGCCTGCAACACTGGGCGAATGAACTTCATGGTGAACACGTGGCGGCGACATTGCTGTGCGGAGATTTTAATATTAAAGCTTATTCGCAGGCTTATGCTCACATTGTCAACACTCGAGAGTATGAAGATCAGTATCTGAAGGTATTGAACCGGCACGCATTCGATCGGGTTTATCGCGATCGCGTTTCGGATGTGTGCGGCGCGATGGGTGATGACGGCCGTATTGATTTTATCTTTTTGAAAAATGGTTCGCAGATCAATCTGCTCGATGGTCAGGAACTATTTACAGACCAATCCTATGGGCGTGTCTCGGATCACACCGGGTACTGCGTGGAATTTGAGCTGAAGTAACATTTGCAAGGAAATAGCACAGTTTATGAGTAATTATTATGCAGAACAGTATGCCAGGCCGGTACATGCCAGGCTGGAGAATCCGTTTACACGCAGGAATGATTTTAATGATTTGTTCTTTCTGCGCCGAGCCACGCTCACTTTTGATGTGAACTGGGGAGTCGATCTCAATGTAAAGGTGATCGTCAAGGTGTTTCATGAAGATGGCAGCCATGACCAGTATATGGCGCATACCGATCCGATCAATGTGCGCTGGGACAAGCATCAGCGCATTACCCGAGATATATTTATTAACATGCAGTCCACGCATCAAGGGGCTGTGACCTGTGTTAAGTTCTCATACATTTTGCATCACAATTTCAAGTCGGTGCCTTCGGAGCATGAATATATCTTCATGGACGGACCTGACCTCGCGCTGCCGGGTGAGCAGAACCGTGCTGTGTCGGCGCAGTGGTCTACGCGGAATAACTATCAAACGGTGGAACTCGACGACCGAATTCTGCAGAACGATGTGGATTGGATAAACCACAACTATGAGTCGTTGAATTTAATTCCAAAATTCACCAAGGGGCAGACGTGGCATCCCTACCACCCGAAACGTTTCATCCATGATCACATCGACAAGGTGATCTGGAAAAAGCAGGTTGATCCGCAAGGCTTACATTCCATTAAGGTGTGTGTGGACTGCATTGATGACAGGGATTTCTGTAATCACCTGCTGCATGCCCACAGCCGCGGGGTGTTAGTACAGATCATTGTTGACTGGCGCAAGATGACGCTGACCAATAGTCAGAACTATCTCAATTTGAAGCGATCGGGCATTGAGCTGCTGGGTGAGATTTGTACGACCAATGACCCTCTGGCAGAAGTGGCTACGGATATGCATAACAAATTCATTATTTTTGATGATGAAGACAGCATCATTGGTTCGTTCAATATCACCTTTGACCTGTGGGGTGCGAACTGGGAGTCAGGCATGACCTTCCACTCGAAAGGAATGTGCCGACTGCTCGACAATATTTTCCAGGCCATTCGTGGCGGCGTGATTCAACGCTATGGCATTGATCCGCGCAGCCCGTTCAACCTCTATTACACCTTCAGTCGCAATGCGATGCTCAATGGCAAGTACTATCGTCCGCATCACGCACT
>JBATHQ010000369.1:0-1775 GCA_049667005.1 Psychromonas sp. | reverse complement strand
TATGCGCGTTGTTGACTGATACGATAATCAATTCGTGAAGTAAGTTTTCCGACACAAGATTATCAACTGCATGCATCTTACTATTATTAAAAATGATAAGTTGTGATCCGTGCAACAAAATGTAAACGTTTACATAATATTTTAGGGTAGAAATGTTTTTACAAACATTTTGTGAATTTTAACGTTTTAGTCTATTTTTAAATCTTGAAGTTTCATCTTTTATTTTTCACCGAGATAGTAGAAATAGGTTTCTTCTCGTTAACAACAAAATGACAATGTCACTTTCTGAAAACAGATCTGTTACAAACGAGGTGTAAAAAATTGTCTCTTTTTTATGATATAGTGTTTTCAGAAACATTTTTGCATTTTGCCAAACGTCTTGGTGTTTTTACCCTTTCCGTCTAATTTTTAATCTTAAAATAGTATCTATTACCTTTTTCTGAGGTAAATAGGAGCGGGTTAGCAGATGTTAAATATATAATGAGGATTTAACCTGCTTAAAAGGGATAAATTAAAAATACACGGTGAAATAATTGTAAACGTTTACACTCTGTGCGCCAGATCACTTAATTGCACAGGATTTGTTGTTATTATTTATCTTAATTGAATAGCTATAGGAGCAGTTTATTGTGAAAGTTCTTGTTACTGGTGGAATGGGTTATATAGGTAGCCATACGTGCGTACAGATGTTAGAAGCCGGCATGGAGCCGATTATTGTTGATAACCTTTGTAATGCTAAAGTAGCGGTTTTGGATCGTATTGAAGCACTGACTAAAGTTCGACCGGTATTTTATGAAGGCGATATTCGCGACGAAGCTTTCCTGAATAAAGTTTTCAGCGAGCACGATATTAAATCCGTTATTCACTTTGCCGGTCTAAAATCCGTTGGTGAATCTGTCGCTAAACCTTTGGAGTATTACGATAATAACGTTAATGGCTCTCTGGTGCTTGCCCGTGCGATGCGCACTGCCGGTGTGAAAAGCATCGTATTCAGCTCTTCAGCAACGGTTTACGGCGATCCGCAAAGCGTGCCTATTACTGAAGACTCGCCAGTTGGTGCAACAACTAACCCTTATGGCCGCAGTAAATATATCGTTGAGGAGTGTCTGTCTGATTTCTATCAATCACAACCGGACTGGAGCGTCACACTGCTGCGTTACTTCAACCCGGTAGGCGCTCATCCGACAGGTACTATGGGTGAAGATCCGCAGGGTATCCCGAACAATTTAATGCCGTTTATTGCGCAGGTCGCAGTCGGTCGCCGCGATAAACTTGCGGTATTCGGTGATGATTACCCGACACCTGACGGTACGGGTGTTCGCGATTACATTCATGTAATGGATTTAGCGGATGGTCACATAGCCGCATTAAATGCGCTCGGCCAAAAAGCCGGTCTGCATATCTATAATCTAGGAACAGGCAAAGGTTCAAGTGTACTGGAAATGGTTGCTGCCTTCAGCAAAGCTTGTGGTAAACCGGTGCCCTATGAAATCTGCCCGCGTCGTCCTGGTGATATCGCTGAATGCTGGGCAAGCACAGCAAAAGCGGAAAAAGATCTCGGCTGGAAGGCGACCCGATCAGTGATGGAGATGACCGCAGATACCTGGAACTGGCAGTCAAAAAATCCGCAAGGTTATTAAATATTAAGTAGCAGGTGTTCCATTTACTGAACACCTGAATTTTTAAATAAAATTGAGAATAAATTATGTCTGAAAATAAATTTAATCCGGTTGATCATCCGCATCGTCGTTATAACCCATTAACAGGTCAATGGA
>JBATHQ010000368.1:0-14732 GCA_049667005.1 Psychromonas sp. | reverse complement strand
CTAAGATCCAAATCGGTACAATTGCAGGTGGTGCGGTATTCATGCTACCAGTAATCAGTGAACCAATGGCATGGTTAGCATACTTTGTAATCGGTATTGCAGTTTCAATGACGCTTACTGTTGCTATTAAGATGATGAGAAAAAGAAAAGCAGTTCAGATTGTCTAACTATTAACCTCGCCTTGGCATCCACATTGCAGCTGATGTGGATGCCTTTTTCAACCATGGAGGTACCCTCCAAAAACAAAAAACAACCAATTCCATTAATTAATCTTCCACCTCTATCTCATTTATAAAGCAGAGTTTTTGCACTATTTCTAAGTCACTGATAAAGCTATTTATATATTAGTAACCATCAAAAAACGATTAGATAATTCATTTTTCTGAGCCATGCCATTGCTTATCTTTGGGCGTATCTTACACATGTGTCAAGAATATTTTGCGGAGCAATTTGTCGATCACCTTATTGGAAAAGATATAAAGGCGAATATTATTATTATGATGATGCTTTCGATCTTGGCCTCGAACAACGCGATGAAACGGGCGTCTTAGAAGGTTACCAAACATTATCCGCACCTGCTTCATTACATACCGATTGACCATAAAACTTGATCAGCCAATCTCTCTCATCCTCTTTACTCTGTGGTACAGAAAGTCTTTCACCTAGGCATTTCTTTTCTCGTTTAAATACGGTTGCTAAAAAATAGGCTGTCTATCTGGAAGGCGGAATTAAGCTCCGTTCTTGTTCAGTTGCTCTTTTCAATAAAATCATATTATTTACTTACTTGTATTATCAAGAGATACAAATAATATATAGCCTAAATAAGATAGGCTAAGAGAAGAGATATTTGCGATTTAATTGATTTTTTTTATAAAAAAAGCTGTTTTAATACAAGGGAAGACTAAATGTAAGAAAAAAAAGGTACAACTTGAATACAATTTCACAAAGATCGATCCGGATCACTGTTTATTTGTATGTGATAGGTATCATACATTTCATCGGGTAACTGACTGCGGGTTTTCACAAACAAACACGCGTTGATCACCATTCAAAATAACTTTAGCGAGTTAAAGTCGGTGCTGGATACAGGTATTAAATAAATTATCAAGGTTTGCTAGGTGGCAAGGTGGCAAATTATACAGAGTAAATAACGACCATTATTACTAAGTAGTGTGAGACGGACTTTACTCAATATTAAGCGCAGAGCGTAACAACGTTATGCTGTATTGCCCGCGCATTAAACCCCAAAAAAGATAAGCAGGGAAACCATGAAAAAAACATTATTAGCAGTCGCAATTCCAGCACTTTTATTTGCCAACGCAAGTTCAGCTGTTGAATTATATAATGATGAAGTAAATACATTAGCTGTCGGCGGGCATATGGCAGTTAGTTTAGGGGGGTCAGAAGTGGGTAGTACCGGCCTGAGTTCACCATCATCACGTTTAAATATTGAAGCTACTCGTGATTTTGGCGAAGGCTTTAAGTTGGACCTTCGCTCTGAATGGGCAGTAAATTTTTTGGAGGGTGGTGAAGAAACATTTACCACACGTTTAGGTTACATCGGGCTTACACATGACGCATACGGTCGAGCGGTAATGGGTACACAATGGTCTCCATATTATAGCGTTGCCGGCATTGCAGAAAAAACGGTTGAATTCGGTAACGGGTTCTTATACAACAATCATAACAACCTTGGTACAGCACGTGCCGAAAAAATGGTTAGTTACGGCAATAAAGTCGATTTAGGTGATGCAGGCAAGCTTAATTACGGTCTAGGTTGGCAAGGTCAGCACATTGAGGCTAACGGCGATGATTACGATACGCGTACGCAAGTCGCATTGACCTACGAGGTAATGGACTTCTCAATTGGCTATGCATACAACAGCGGCGATGTTAACTACGCATCTGTCGGCAGCAAACAAGAAGCCGTCTCAAACGCAGTTTCGGCAAAATATGGTACTTATGGTACTGGCTTATATGTGGCAGCTGTTTACGCAGATAACGAGTATATGTACAATACGCTTGCTGAAACTGTGCAAATGGAAGCGATTGCGGCTTATGCATTTCCAAACAGTCTAAACTTCAGCATCAACTATGAAGCTGTTGAAAATGATCAAAGCAGTGAGACAGTATATAGCCAAACAGCACTTACTGTAGAATACAAACCGCTTAGCAATGTCACTACTTACCTTGGTTACCAGATTGATCTTGGTGGTGATGGTGCTTACGATACAGAAAAGAATAACGAGTGGAGAATCGGTGCACGTGTATACCTATAACGGTATAGTGCATGTTTAAGAATCAGCTATAACGACGATTTTTAAACTAAGATACTCTGGAAGACGGTCTTGAATGTGCTTACAAAGCGTGCAAGACCATTTTTCAATTTATATCATCAATTGATACTTACCTATCTGACTGCTGCAGTGCCGCGCCATTCCATTCCATTCCAGCCCATGACCAGAAACAATCTAATTCAGATGATAAATCAGCAAGCAATGACGCACACACCAGTTATTTGTATCTTCAGGGTGAAATTGGCTAAGTTTAAGAAAACCAAAAGGTGCCTCTATTCGGGCCTGAAAAATTCGAACATGAATTTATCTTTGGTTAAAAAAAAGAGCAAAGTGTACTTTACCTTGTAGACCCAATGAAATTAATAGAAAAGATTGTCGAAAATGCGCGGTCTTGCTATACTGCATTCCCATCTAAATGCTCTAAATTCTCATTTTATAATTGCACTACATTATCGGCGCATTAATACACATCACTGATTCTCTAAGCTGATGTTTTTAAGCGTCGTTTTTTTGTTATTGAGAAGAGTTTCTTTTTTCTAATTCCTAAATTCTCAGGGTTAATATGACGACAAAATATATTTTCGTTACTGGTGGTGTGGTTTCATCACTCGGTAAAGGTATTGCAGCAGGCTCTCTGGCTGCAATTTTAGAAGCACGTGGACTGAACGTGACCATTCTAAAACTAGATCCTTATATTAACGTAGATCCTGGCACAATGAGTCCAATTCAGCACGGTGAAGTATTTGTAACCGATGATGGCGCAGAAACGGATCTTGATTTAGGGCATTACGAGCGCTTTATTCGTACCAAAATGACTAAACGTAATAACTTTACAACGGGTCGTGTTTACTCTGAAGTCTTAGCTAAAGAGCGCCGTGGTGACTATCTTGGTGCGACTATTCAGGTAATACCGCATATTACCAATGAAATTCAAGAACGTATTATTGCTGGTGGTGAAGGCCATGATATTGCAATCGTTGAACTGGGTGGTACGGTCGGTGATATTGAATCTCAACCCTTCCTGGAGGCTATCCGTCAACTGGGCTTAAAAGTGGGTCCTGCAAATGCGATGTATATGCATTTAACGCTATTACCTTATCTGAAAACGGCCGGTGAAGTAAAAACCAAACCTACCCAGCACTCTGTAAAAGAGTTACGCAGTTTAGGTATCCAGCCTGACATTCTGATCTGTCGTTCTGAAGTCAGCATTCCAGGCAATGAACGCGCCAAAATAGCACTGTTTTGTAATGTTCAGGAGCAATCGGTCATTTCATTACGCGATGTAGACTCAATCTATAAAATACCTGCATTATTAAAGGCGCAAGGTTTAGACGAGATCTGTGTGAAACGTTTCGGCTTAACCTGCCCGGAAGCGGATTTAAGCGAATGGGGACAAGTGGTTTCTGAAGAAGCAAATACAACTAACGAAGTTGTGATTGGTATGGTCGGTAAATATATCGAGCTGCCGGATGCTTATAAATCCGTCAATGAAGCATTAAAACATGGCGGCTTAAAAAATTCAGCCTCTGTTAAAATTAAATATATTGATTCTCAAGACGTTGAAGTACGAGGCGTATCTGTCTTAGCTGGCGTTGATGCTATTCTTGTTCCGGGTGGTTTCGGTGAACGTGGAATTGAAGGGAAAATTATCGCAGCACAATATGCACGTGAAAATAAAATACCTTATTTAGGCATCTGCTTGGGTATGCAGATTGCGATAATTGAGTTTGCGCGTCATGTTGCAGGCCTTAAAAATGCACATTCAACGGAGTTTCAGCCTAATTGTGAACAACCTGTGGTCGGCTTAATCACCGAGTGGATTGATAAAACCGGTGAAGTTGAACAACGCACTGAAAATTCTGATCTGGGCGGCACGATGCGTGTAGGTGCACAACGTTGTCATCTGAAAAAAGGCTCTAAAGTATTTGAGATGTACGGCAAGAAAGAGATCTTTGAGCGCCATCGTCACCGTTATGAAGTAAATAATAATTTATTACCTATTCTCGAAAAAGCGGGTTTAGAGGTTACTGGTTTGTCAGAAGATAAGAAGTTAGTAGAGATTATAGAGCTTCCAGATCATCCATGGTTCGTTGCTGCGCAATTCCATCCGGAATTCACTTCAACACCTAGAGATGGGCATCCTTTGTTTAAAGGCTTTATAAAATCTGCGATAGATCATCAACAGGCAAGATTTAAATAGTTTTTGTTGACCGGATCACTTTATTTTGTTAAAAATTTACGCATTAAAGTGATTCAGAATTATATAACCATTTTCAAACTTATTTTTAATTACAATTACAAGGAACAAATATGTCTACTATCGTAAAAGTACTTGGTCGCGAAATCATGGATTCACGTGGTAACCCAACTGTTGAAGCTGAAGTTCATTTAGCAGACGGTTCTATCGGTATGGCTGCTGCCCCATCTGGCGCATCTACTGGTTCTCGTGAAGCTCTAGAACTACGTGATGGCGATAAAGCTCGTTACTTAGGTAAAGGCGTACTTAAAGCTGTTGCAGCGGTTAATGGTCCAATCGCAGAAGCACTAGCTGGTAAAGATGCACTTAAACAAGCTGAACTTGATCAAATCATGATCGACTTAGATGGTACTGAAAACAAAGCTAAATTTGGCGCAAACGCTATTTTAGCTGTTTCTCTAGCTGCAGCAAAAGCGGCTGCTGTTTCTAAGAAAGTTCCTCTATATGCTCACATCGCTGATCTAAACGGTACTCCTGGTGTTTACTCTATGCCTCTTCCAATGATGAACATCATCAATGGTGGTGAGCATGCAGATAACTCTGTTGATATCCAAGAGTTCATGATTCAGCCTGTTGGCGCTGCAACTTTCCGTGAAGGTCTACGTATGGGTGCTGAAGTATTCCATAGCCTAGCTAAAGTACTTAAAGCTGCTGGTCACTCAACTGCTGTTGGTGATGAAGGTGGTTTTGCTCCTAACCTTGAGTCTAACGAAGCTGCACTTGCTGCAATCGAAAAAGCTGTTGCAAATGCTGGTTACGTATTAGGTAAAGACATCACGCTAGCGATGGATTGTGCTGCATCTGAGTTCTACGACAAAGAAGCAAACATCTATGACCTTAAAGGTGAAGGTAAAAAATTCACTTCAGAAGAATTCAACTTCTTCTTACAAGATCTTACTAACAAATACCCAATCGTATCTATCGAAGATGGTCTTGACGAGTCTGATTGGGAAGGTTTCGCACACCAAACTAAACTAATGGGTGATAAAATCCAATTAGTTGGTGACGATCTATTCGTAACAAATACTAAGATCCTTAAGCGTGGTATCGACAACGGTATTGCTAACTCAATCTTAATCAAGTTTAACCAAATCGGTTCTTTAACTGAAACTCTAGCTGCAATCAAAATGGCTAAAGACGCTGGTTTCACTGCTGTAATCTCTCACCGTTCAGGTGAAACTGAAGATTCAACAATTGCTGATCTAGCTGTTGGTACTGCTGCTGGCCAAATCAAAACTGGTTCACTAAGCCGTTCTGACCGTGTTGCTAAATATAACCAACTTCTACGTATCGAAGAAGCTCTAGGTTCTAAAGCACCTTACAACGGTCTTAAAGAAGTTAAAGGTCAGTAATCACTGATTTTTAAATCTTAGATTAGAAAATCCTCACTCCGGTGGGGATTTTTTTTGCCTGGGGTTTAAAGCTCCGAGAGAAGAGCCTCGAACTGCGAGCCTATAGTCGTGAAGTTCGTAGTTTGCCACACACCGCTTATCTCCAATATACAAATGAGTGCCATCTCTGACAGCTAAAAGCTGACGCCCCCCTAACTCGAATGCTCGAATGCTCGATACTCGCACCCCCTAAGCTAGAATGCTCGATTCTCGATGCTCGATGCTCGAATCCCGAAGTTCGATATTTTGGAAAACGCTATAAGTGCAGACCTTTTGCCAAGAGTCACTTTTAAATCTTTATTTTTTGATAAGGATTTTTTTTACTTTTTACTCAAGATGTTAATTTTGCCATTAATGTGTGAGAATAGAGATTCTCTTAATATCACTCTTTTCGCCTGGAGTTGGCTTTTTTATGCGTTTATTTGTATTTATTCTGCTGTGTTTATTTGCTTTGTTACAAAACCATTTATGGTTTGGAAAAAATGGCTTACGAGACAGGCACGTTTTGCAGGAAGAGATGGAACTGGTATTACAAAATAACAGTGAATTAAGGCAACGTAATCTTATGATGTTTTCCGAAATAGAAGATCTTAAAGATGGCACGGAAGCGATAGAAGAGCGTGCTCGCAATGAGTTAGGTTTAGTTCATGAGGGGGAGACATTTTTCCGCATTGTGCCAAAAGAAGATGAGTAAATGAGTCGATTAAATTTAAGTGCGGTAATTGCGGCCGCGGGTATTGGCAAACGTGTGGGGGCCAATATCCCAAAACAGTATTTATCTCTGTCAGGTAAAGCAATTATTGAGCATAGCATGCAGCCATTTTTGGACCATCCGGATATTCAAAATGTGATTGTTTCTATTGCGGATAATGATCAATGGTTCGCCAATTTAGCGGTTTCCAAAAATCCCAAAGTGCGTGTTGTTGTTGGTGGCAAAGAGCGCGTTGATTCAGTGTTATGCGCATTAAAAATGCTCCCGGAAGATGATTATGTTTTGGTCCATGATGCGGCCCGCCCATGCATCACAAGCATCGATATTAATAAATTGATAATGCAGGTTAAACAAACCAGGCAGGGGGCTATTTTGGGTACCAGAGTGCGTGATACCATGAAGCGCAGCGATCTCGCGGGTGAAATTATTCAGACCGTTCCCCGTGATCATCTTTGGCATGCTCTGACACCACAACTGTTTGAAAATAAAGTATTAATTAACGCAATAGAAAACGCGGCGTTTCCGCAGCACATCACCGATGAAGCTTCTGCAATGGAGATGGCCGGACTAGCGGTGACTATTATAGAGGGACGTAGCGATAATTTAAAAGTAACGCGGGAAGAGGACTTAAAACTTGCTGAGTTATATTTATCGTTACGCATCAATTAATTTTAAAGGATAACGTATGATCCGTATCGGACATGGTTTTGATGTTCACAAGTTTGGTGGGCAGGGACCGATAACTATTGCCGGAGTGAAAATTCCCCACGATAAAGGTTTAATTGCCCATTCTGATGGTGACGTAGCTCTGCATGCTTTATGTGATGCTATGTTAGGGGCGTTGGCATTAGGTGATATTGGACGTCATTTTCCAGATAATGATCCCTTGTATGCGGGCATTGATAGCCGCAAGTTGTTGAAAAATGTTTTTCAGCAAGTTAAACAACGGGGTTATATTATTGGTAATATAGATCTTACTATTGTTGCGCAGGCGCCTAAAATGGCGCCTTTTATTGTGGATATGTGCGCTGAGATCTCTACCATAGTCGAAACTGAAATCGATAATGTTAACGTCAAAGCGACGACCACTGAAAAGTTAGGTTCAATTGGACGATGTGAAGGTATTGCTACCTATGCTGTGGTTTTATTAATGAAGAAAAATCAATGATCGAAGAAGAAAAACAAATATTTAGCTTAGATTTTAATTATCTCTATGGTGCACCGCAGAGTCGTGGTGTATTTAAACACGCATGCGAAGACTTTAATGTTGAGGAAAACCTCGGGTTTGAGTTAACTGGTGAGGGCGAGCATGTTTGCCTATGGGTCCAAAAAGTGGGCGAAAATACGCAATATTTAGCACGTGAATTGGCAAAGTTTGCGGCTATTCCCGCCAAAAATGTCAGCTATGCAGGCCTGAAGGATCGTCAGGGAGATACTAAGCAATGGTTTTCATTACACATTCCGGGCAAGATAACGCCTGATTTCAGTACATTTGAATCACCTGGTGTGAAAATTCTTAAGATTGTACGGCACAATAAAAAAATCAAAATTGGGGCGTTGGCGGGTAACTATTTTTCAATTGTACTGCGCGAAATCAGTGATAAAAGTGCACTGGAAAAAGCCCTGTTACAGGTTCAGGGTGGTGTCCCGAATTATTATGGTGCACAGCGTTTTGGTTTTGACGGATATAATGTTAATGCTGCAGTAGCAATGTTTCGTGGTCGGAAAATAAAAGATCGTTTTAAACGTGGTATTTATTTAAGTGCAGCGCGCAGTTATCTGTTTAATCAGGTTATTTCTGCACGTATTAAAGATCAACTATATCTGAAACCGATGTTAGGGGATTGCGTACAGTTTGTCTCTAACCGTTCATTTTTTCCGTTAACTGAACTTGATGAGTTGACTGAAAAACGTTTACAGAGCCGTGAAATTTGTTTGACAGCCCCTTTGTGGGGCGCTGGCGAGTTGACTTCACTCGGTGATGCAAAACAATATGAAAGTGAATTGTTGTCACCTTATATTGAAATTCAAGAGGGACTTGCCAAAAATGGTTTAAAGCAGGAGCGACGTCCGCTGTTATTAATCCCAGAGCAGTTCTCATCAACCTGGCTTGATGATAATACGGTAAAAGTGGCGTTTTATTTGCCTTCTGGTTGTTACGCAACGAGTATTTTACGTGAATTGATAAAGGCTGAATGATGAGTCTGTTAATAAGTAACGACGATGGCGTTTATGCGCCAGGTTTAAGTGCATTATATCACGCGTTAAAAGATCTTGTGGATGTTAAAGTGGTTGCGCCTGAGCGTAATCATAGTGGTGCAAGTAATGCACTGACATTAGAAAATCCACTGCGAATGCAATATTTAGACAATGGCTTTATCGCTGTTAACGGCACGCCGACGGATTGTGTGCACCTGGCGCTCAATGAGATCTGTTGCACTGCACCTAAGCTAGTTGTTTCCGGGATTAATGATGGTGCAAATATGGGCGATGATGTGCTCTACTCAGGAACGGTCGCAGCGGCAATGGAAGGACGGTTTTTAGGGTTGCCAGCGATCGCGATCTCTCTGACAGGTAAAACGCATTTTGAAAGTGCTGCTTTTTATGCACAACAGCTGGTTGAAAAGTTATTGGCACAGCCTTTATCTGCAAATCAGGTGCTTAATGTGAATGTACCTGATCTGCCTTTAGCAGAGATCAAAGGTATTAAGGTAACGCGCTTAGGCAAACGTCATAAAGCAGAACTGATTGAAAAAAGTATTGATCCCAGAGGTCGGGAAATATTCTGGGTTGGGCCTCCGGGGAAAATTGCGGATGCTGGTGACGGAACCGATTTTTATGCTATTGAACATGGGTATGTATCAATCACTCCTCTAAAAGTAGATTTAACGGCAACGGAGCAGTTGTCGAACCTGGCAAGATGGTTAGATAAATAAGGTGTTCTATCATTTTACTAAGGTATGCGCATTTTGTATTATTGGTTTTATTTTGTTCGTTTCTAGAACGGGTGAGTTTTTTGATGGTGGTAGATTTAATGTTATTGAGTAAGTGGATGATGCAGGCTAATCCTGGCGTTAGATACATTTTGAAGGTTGGCAGGTCAATTTTTTTGCCGTTATTTTATACTTTTTCATTACGAATTGATTATCTGTGAGAATTTTAACATTTTTCCTTGTCATATTTATTTTGATCGGTTGTTCATCTCCGCATAGATCAGCTCCTGTCTCAGATGTGACCATGTATAAAAAGCCTTCATCCCAGCAATCAACAACCTTGAAGGCTAAGCGGGATACCTCGCCAATAAAAGGTAGACTGTATCAAGTGCAAAGAGGTGATACACTATTCTCTATATCCTGGCGGGCGAGCCTGGATCTTAATCGCCTGGCATCATACAACGGCTTAACTTCACCCTATCTTATTCGGGAAGGAGAAATATTAAAGTTAACGCCTAGCCAGAAAATCAACACGGTTTATACGCAAAAGCCAATTATAAAAAAACAATCAGCATCACAAAATGTGCAAAAAAATGACAAGATATTATGCACAGGTCAAAGCTGTACTAAAAAACCCACTCAGGTGGTTGTGCAGAGACAGGTAAAAGAATATCCTGCAGCCAAGGTAAAGGTTGGTGAAAAAATAGTCAAACCGATAACTAAAATAACTAAACCAATGTCTGAACCAAGACCTGAGTCAATGTCTGAAACGATGGTTGAGCCGATGTCTGAAACAATGGTTGAGCCAATGCCTGAAACAACGCCAGAAACAGCAGATGAACCAATGTCTAAGGACATTGATTGGCAATGGCCGACAGAGGGTAAATTGACTAAAACCTTTGCTAACTCACAATCGGGAATGAAAGGGATCAGTCTTGCAAGTAAACGCGGAACGCCTGTTTATACTTCGGCTTCGGGTGAGGTCGTCTATGCTGGCTCTGGACTGCGTGGATTTGGTAATTTAATCATTATAAAGCATAATGATGATTATTTGAGTGCTTATGCTCATAATGAACAACTGTTAGTTAGGGAAAAACAACAGGTCAAAAATGGTCAAAAAATAGCAACAATGGGGGATAGTGGAACCGATAGTGTGAAACTGCATTTTGAAATTCGTTATCAAGGCAGCTCTATCGATCCCTTACGTTATTTACCTAAACGTTAATAGTTGAAGATTCATAATTACTCGATAACTGGAATATAGCTGATTTATGCTCTGATGTTTCATAAAGTTTTACACAACCTGCTGGGTTTATTGTAAAGAGTATGTCAAGAATTTAAGGGGATTTGTCCATGGGTAAAAAGTTAAAGTCTGATCAAGCTGAGTTGTTGCTTTCTGATCTAAACGAAAATGATGATCAAATTGACGACGAAAATGATGATCAAAGTGAAGATGATAGCGAGCAGGAAAATGACGATTTCACTTTGACGGTAATGTCGTCCACAAGTGAATTCAAAGTCATGGATGCGACGCAGCTTTATTTAGGTGAAATTGGTTTCTCGCCGCTACTTACCGCTGAAGAGGAAGTTTATTACGCCCGGCGTTCATTACGCGGTGATCAGGTCTCACGTAAGCGTATGATAGAAAGTAATTTACGCCTTGTAGTAAAGATTTCTCGTCGTTATAACAATCGTGGATTGTCATTATTAGATTTGGTTGAAGAGGGGAATTTAGGACTTATTCGCGCGGTTGAAAAATTTGATCCGGAAAAAGGTTTTCGTTTTTCAACTTATGCTACCTGGTGGATACGTCAAACAATAGAACGTGCGATAATGAATCAAACTCGTACTATTCGTCTGCCGATACATATCGTAAAAAAATTAAATGTGTATTTAAGAACTGCTCGAGAGTTAGCGCACACGCTGACTCATGAGCCCACTGCAGATGATATCGCCAGGGTTCTGGATGTGTCCGCACAAGAAGTCTCTAAGATACTAAAACTAAATGAGCGTATTAGTTCAGTTGATATTCCCATTGGCAATAATTCAGATAAAGAGTTATTGGACATTATTCCGGATCGAAAAGAAGCTTCACCGGAAAATGAACTGCAAGATGAGGATATGAAAGTTCGCATTGTTGAGTGGTTAGAGGATCTTAACCCGAAGCAGCGGGAAGTATTAGCCAGACGATTTGGTTTATTAGGCTATGAAGCTGCTACGCTTGAAAATGTAGGTAAAGAGATCGGGTTAACCCGTGAACGTGTCCGTCAGATTCAGGTTGAAGCCTTAAAATCTTTACGTGAAGTATTATCTGAGCAGGGGTTATCAATCGAATCGTTGTTTCAAATATAGAGATTAACCCGCTAGCAAATAAAAAACGCATCAAAAGATGCGTTTTTTTATCGCTGACAATAATTACTGTAATTCGCTAAATAAAAAAGCAAAGCTTGGATCTATTTCACGCAGTTCTCTATCCAACTGCTGCTGCGCTTTTATCTCTTCAATTTCACGCCACTTTCTTACCTTTGGCTGTTTTTTCTTAGGTGTAAAAAAAACAGCATCAATATCTGTTTCAATATTTATTTCAGTATAGTTATATTGCATATTATCTCCTTTGCTTTCACCTTGAAAATATTCTCTGTGCAATACAATAGGGATCTTTTGTTGCAATTTTATGACCTTCTGAATATTTTTGATGGTTATTTATCCCTCCCATCCCGCTGATTCTTATATCTTCAAGTCGCTAATTATTTGCAAATATAAAATAAAGCCCGTAAAGCCCCCCTCGGGGATTTGCTTGTCCATCTGATTAAACTACGCTTTCTGAGTATCAAATCACTTTTTGAAGTGGCTTGACTGTATGTTTAACGGGTCACATTTATATGGCAATAAATCAGAGTAAAAATCGTGCTTTCACATTAATTGAGCTCGTGGTTGCGATCACCGTGCTGTTGATATTGGTGTCTATTAGCGTCAGTAATTATAGTGCGCTGTTGGCGGAGCGAGCCTTAAAAGATAAAACCGAATACCTTTATCATTTTTTACGCTTAGCCAAGACGCAGGCGATTCAGGATAACCAAAAAATTTACGTACATTTTTGTCAGGATGGCGATACACAAATTTGGAAAATGGCAATGGCAGACACTGCTGCTTGTGACTGTTTTAGCGCTAATGCATGTTTAGTAAATGGTCTTAATAAAGTTGCGCAGTTAACCGATGGTAAAATGCTGTTTGCCGCTAAAGCAGATATCACCTTTAGTGGTAAAAAAGTTTCCTATAACCCAATGCGTTTTGGCGTTAATGCCGGTAGCGTAACGTTGCATGATGTTAATGGTCATAAATTAAAAGTTATTCAAGGCGTGATGCGTTTAAGAATTTGTTCACCAGATAAAGCACAACTTGGATATAAAAAATGCTAACGGATAAAAAAGGCTTTTCATTAGTTGAATTGATGTTGTCGTTATTGCTTGGTTCAATGTTGATGGCAATGGTTATTAGCTTATATGTAACCGGAGTTTCATCGGCTGCCAAAAGTTTGAAATATTCGCGCTTGCGTACTGATTTACAGTCCATTATGTCGATAATGGAAACCGATATCAGGCGCGCAGGCTATGGAGGACGTGATTATTTAGTCGGCAGCAGCGGAACTAAAACAGTTGATTCTATCAATAGCGGTACATCAAGGTGTCTTGTTTATGCTTACAACCATAATTCTGCCGCGGTCATTACAGATACCAATCGCATGGGATTTAGGCTTGCTGCCGATAAAAATGAAGTGCAATTTGGCAGTGGTGTAGATCCGCTTGCAACGAATTGTTATTCGAAAGGTCGCTGGACAGCACTTTCTGATAAAGGGTTTATCAAAATAACCAATCTGGTGTTTACTGAATCTGTTGCATCCAGCGCAACGGCAACCCTGCGCAGCGTCGAAATCACCCTGAGCGGTGAACTGGTATCTGATAGCAATTATAAGCACACTATTAACACAACGGTGCAAGTTCGTAATATTGAGTTTTCTTACTGAGCAAGTGTTAACAAACTCTTTGTTAAAAAAGGAAAATTAAATGTATCAATTGATTTTTTACGTACCGGATTCGCATTTGGACAAAGTTAAGAATGCTTTATTTAAAGCCGGTGCCGGACGCATTGGCCATTACGACTGTTGCGCATGGCAAACCCTGGGGGATGGGCAATTTCGACCACTTGCCGAGAGTAATGCTTTTATCGGAGCTAAAAATGAAGTAGCCAAGGTCGCTGAATATAAAGTTGAAATGGTCTGCTCCAAGGCGTGCATTAAGGCAGTGTTGCAAGCATTAATAAGTGCACACCCATACGAGACGCCTGCTTATAGTGTTTTAGAAATAAAAACATTAGAGGATTTTACTAAGCTGTCAAACCTTTAGGCGATTGCCTGAACCCAATCCTTAACCCAATCCTTAACCCGGTGCTTAATTCACTGCTTAACCAGCCGTTTCATTCTCTGCTGATGCTGTTTTTACTTTAATGTAGGTAATAACTTGTTCATCTAAGGTAGCTTTTGAAAGGTAATTTGTACTACCATTATTTAAAAACAGCATAATACCTTTGGGGGTTTCAACTGCCTTTTTTACCTCATCCCATCGAAGCTGACTGTTGTTATATAAACTCTCAATTTTCACACCAAGATCATCGATCGTCAGGGTGATCCTATTATCAGAGTTGCGGCTCCACATCTGTCTCATTAACCACCATGCGCGGCGATAACGAAAACTGAAATACTCCACAAAAGAGAGGGCAATTAAAAAGAAACCCAAGGTTTTCTGCTCGGTACCGTATATAAGAATCAAGCATCCGGCAATCACCAGAAAAGCCATAAATTTATATCTTGGCGTGGTTTTTTTGCCTAATAATGCCGACTGGTCAAAACACTCTTCAAAATGCGCGCGATTAAGTACAAATTCAGACTGAAAAAACATTTATTAAACCTTAAGGTAGATAATGCAAAACTGCTGTGGAATTATATACCCAAGCCACGTCAAGATACTAATTGAGACGACGGCTGTTATCGTCTGCGGATTGGTTTGGGTATAAAAAGATGAAATGCTACTATGGAGCATGCTGGAATAATTACATATGGAAATTATGATGAAAAAAGAAACACAA
>JBATHQ010000367.1:0-3174 GCA_049667005.1 Psychromonas sp. | reverse complement strand
TAGCTACATCAGCTAACGCTGCGACAGGCAAAGAAAGTAAGACTGAACTAACAATCATAGGTAGTTTCTTCATGATTTTTTTTATTCCTCATTATGTAATGTGTTATTATCATACATAACTACAATGGGTAGATAAAATATAAAAAAGACGAGATAATCTAATCTGTTTGATTGATCACATATTCAAAATCAGTTTTTCTACCTGGGTCAAATATTTGCGATAAATATTACGACCTGCTTATCTTTAGAGATTGTTTTTACCGCAGTTATTGAAAGCTTGTTATATCCATCAGTCTACTCTCGCCATATTTATGCCAATTTTCAGTAGTTCTTTTATTTATATATTTAGCATTTTTACTTTATTTATTGGTGGTATTTGTTGATATCGCCCTTATAATGCAACTGATTGTAACTATTATATATAAGGGATTATTAAATGAAAAAAATGATATTTTGGCCGTCGTTACTGCTTACGTTATCTGCTACAGCTTCGGTTTCTGCAACGGCTATGACAGAAGATGATTTTGCCGGTCCACGCATTGGGATTGGATATTCACTAATATCACTAGATGCAGTAGCTGACAATGATAGTGTTTCTAGCTTTGATGCTGATAGCAAGGGCGTGAAATTAGAGTTAGGTTATGATTTAAACCGAATTATTGGCTTTGATGCCTCCTATGAAACAGTTAATGATTCTCTTTCAAATATAAATAATAACAGCGATTTTTTTGACACATCAATTATTAAAGTGGGTACTGATATCGGCTATGCCTTTTATAGCCAGAATGTTTTTTTTAAACCTTATGCTAAAGTCGGATTTGTCTCTCTTTCAAGTGATGATCTCGATGAAAATGCAGTATTTGCAGGTATAGGACTTCGTTATCAATTTAATAATTTATATGCAGACTTGAGCGGCGATGGTTTTTTCCTTGATGGGGAAGATTATGACTATTATAAATATATACAAACATCATTAACGATCGGCTATAAATTTTAGTCATCCGGATTTAAGTGCGATAAGCGCTGTTTATTGCCTTGCTCTTACTTAATTTTCATTATCTGATGGTTAAGGATCGTTTAACCGCACCTGAGCCCATTTGATCAAAATCCCCAATCTTATTTAAGAACGGGGATTTTTTGTCTTCTCTGATCATTAAATAACGTATGTACTTTTCAACATTGCCTGCGATTTTGACGCACACACAATCAACTGTTTGCTGAACGTTCGTCTTTGCCCGTTTCTATGATCTTCATTGCTTTTAGAGATTTTTTCACTTGTAAGATCAATTCCTAAAGGTAATATTGGCATCAATGATTTAAGTGACTTTTCCCGAGTGTTTTTGCTGTAACCTGCAAGTGATAGCAAAGCTGGAGAGCGTTTTTTCATCAAGTTCGGGAAATTGATGTTTGGTCTTGTAGCCGTTTTGCTAAAAGAAAAAAGCAGCAAAAACAATACCTATTCCAACATCTACTGTTGTATATACCCATCTATTATGGGGATGGGTATAGGTATAAGTGAGTAAAAAGTAGGAGGTGAGTGTGAATAAAGAGAAAAAAGTTTCTGAAATGATATCGGACGTTGCATCCGCTTACATTAAGCTTGGGAAAAGCATTCCAGAAATGCAGTTCTATCTTGATATTACTTGTACATCTTGGAATATGGCACTTCTTTCAAAGCGTGATCAAAAAGAAGCATTGAAAGCGCATTTGAAACTTCTTAAACGACATACTGACGATGAACAGCTTATTAAGTGTTTACGTGAAGATATACTAGGTATAATAAAAGCTAAAAATGATCTATTTCCGAATGTTAAATTACCAATCATAAAAGCTTTCATTGAAGTAGATGAGGTCAATGAGTATAAAGTTATTGCTGCTTTTGGACGTTAATCAATTGCATAGTTTTATACCCATGTTACTTGAAGGTGCTTTGTCAGGCGCGAACTCGGAGAGCAGAGCAAGACGAATATGAGGGCCTTTGGTGAGATTAACTTAGTTAATCCACTATCGGTAGCTAAATAGAGGCATTTAACCTCCCTTAAATGGTTATTTCCTTTTCGATTGGGTATGACTTTCATCGAATAAAAAAAATCACCGGTTATGTTACCGGCGACTTGTTTTTTTTGCTTTAAGAAAGATTAAAAGTGTCAACCACTGCACCAGATTTTGCGGGTTATTGCATAAGATAAAATATGAATTACACAATAAACAGGGTCAATATTTAGCATTTATTTATTACTACACAAAACTAAATAAAATGGCGCCAGCAGAGAGAGATATGCAAAACTATTTTGCTGTTTCGGCGCCTTCCGTTCATTCAATGGTGGTTAAACTTCAAGAAAATAATTTTATTGAAAGAGTTCCAGGAAAGGGCAGATCAATAAAACTACTATTAAGTCGTAAAGATTTACCTGATCTAGAGTAAAATAATAAAAATTTATTTAAGTAGTAGCAATAGGTATGCTGCTTCTATCAACGTTTTTGAAAAACGGCAGCAATTACAAATCACCGCGAGCATTGCAGGATAAGGGATTAGGAAAATATGTACGAAAATGAATTACTTTATGGATTTAGCAGCATTGCGATAGCGGTAACACTTTTTGTTGCCATCATTCTCTGTAACGAGTTTGGTTTTAGAATCGGTCGTTTTGTCCAAGCCCGTACAGATAGTGAAGTCAAAACCCTCACTGGCTCTATTCAAGCCAGCATACTAGGTTTGTTGGCGCTATTACTTGGCTTTACCTTCAGTATGTCTATGCAACGTTATGATAACAGAAGCATGGCCTTGATAGATGAAGCGAACGCAATAGGAACTGCCGTATTACGAGTTCAATTACTGCCCGAAGACTATAGAAAGGTAGCTAACAAACTATTTCAGGAGTATGTCAATTTACGTGTTTCCATCGGTAAATTAGACCTTACCAAGCAAGAAGATCGTACCCACTACAATAAAAGGATCACCGATTTACAAAGTGAGTTATGGTCATTGGCGATCTCTGCCACAAATGACGATCCACGACCTGTAACAACAGGCGCATTTGTTAAATCTCTTAACGATGTTATTGACAGTCAGGGCAGGAGAAATGCGTTACTGCAAATGCATGTACCGGAAGTGGTCTTGATTCTACTCTTTATTGTCTTTATTTCGTCCGGAGGAATAATGGGATATTCCGC
>JBATHQ010000366.1:0-1679 GCA_049667005.1 Psychromonas sp. | reverse complement strand
GTGCCAAAATCATCGATGGACATTTTAATGCCAAGCTCTCTCAACCTTCTCAAGGTCGCCTGGCAATCTCCATCATTGTTGGTTGTCACCAGATTATTTTCGGTTATCTCAATTTCAAGCAGTGCGGCGCTTACCCCTTCCTGCCGGAGCACACCGGCAATATAATCGGGGAAATGATCACCGTATAACTGACGCGCAGAGACATTGACGGCAATGCTTAAATTTTTACAAATGGTTCCCTGCCAGGCGCGCAATTGTTTGACAGCCTGCTGAATAACCCAGTTACCGATTGGAATAATTAAGCCGGTTTCCTCTGCAATAGGAATAAATTCATCGGGTGATATGCTTAGCTGATCGCCGCTATTCCAGCGAATTAATGCCTCAACACCTGTAATAAGCTCTGTAACGGCGCGCACTTTGGGTTGATATACAAGTGAAAAATTATCATTTTCCAATGCATTACGCATGCCATTTTCTATTGACCAGCGACGGATCGAACTCTCGGTCAGATCGCTGGAATAAAAAGCAAAACGGTGTTGCTTGGAGCGTTTTGCCTGATACATCGCCGTATCTGCATTGCGTAATAATGCTTCGGTGTCATTGCCATTATCGGGATAAAGACTGATACCAACACTGGCTTCTGCATAAAGCATTTTATTGTTTAAAAAAAATGGTTTCTCAAAGAGTTTCATCAGGCGCTGAATAAAAGACAGCACTTCCTGCACATGTTCAATCGTATCAAGAATAATAGCAAATTCATCACCACCGAATCGCGCGACCATATCATAATTACGCATTGTGCTACTAAAGCGCTTTGCAACTTCGCGCAATAGGGTATCACCGGCGTCATGCCCCAATGAATCATTAATATTTTTAAAACGATCCAAGTCAATAAACAGCAGAGCCACTTTGCGGTCAAGTCGATCCGCACGCTGCATCGCCCTTTCCAACTGCTGCTGAAAAAGAATACGATTAGGTAAGTTGGTTAACGCATCGTGATGGGCGGTATGAACAAGGCGTTGCTGAGATTTTTTAAGCTCAGTGATATCCTGTATTACGCCGCACAGGACTGGCGAGCCATTATTATTACTTTCTAATAACTTGCCTTGTAACTGCACATATAACAGTTGATTGTCGGTTACCTTTATTCTTACATCGAGGTTAAATGCTTCGCCATTACAAAATGCCTGTAATAATACATTTTTTACATACAAACGCTCCGCCGGATGAATCAGCGCGAGCAGATAATCGAGACCATGCTCAAACTGCGAAGCATGTACAGAGAACATCTTTACCAACTGTCGTGAAAGTAACAGATTCCCCTCAACCCCCTCAATTTCCCAGTGTCCTAATTTGGCTATTGTCTGGGCATTTTCAAGACGTTGTTCGCTTTTTTTCAATGATTCAAAATAATGACTGGTACGCAGGACATAGCGCAGGTGATGAGCAATCAAAGACCAGTTAAGCGGCTTAGACATGAAGTCCGTTGCCACTAAACGGTATGCAGTCTCAATGGATTCTGTATCATCCATGCCGGTGATCATCACGATTGGAACATCATGACCCAGCGCAGATTCACGGATCATTTTACAGACTTCAAAACCGTTTAATTTCGGCAGTTCAACATCTAATAACACCAAATCAGGGAGATGCTCATTAAACAGCGTAAAGCCCTGCAT
>JBATHQ010000365.1:0-6969 GCA_049667005.1 Psychromonas sp. | reverse complement strand
TGCGCCTCGGAAACCGCATAGGCTGTTGTAGTATTCTGATTAATTCTTAAAACCTCTTTACCTTTTAAATCAAGTAAGCGGATTTGGTCATAGCGACCATAAACATTACTGGTAAGGATCAGGGTTTTTTCTAATTTTTTACGCGTGTCTGGAGAAGGTTGATCGAGAAAGTCCTGCACAGCAGGAATTGAGCCTAATTGATGAATATCCTGAATAACTCTCAGCAAGTGTTCATGGATAAGTGTCTGCGCCGATCGCATTAAGTGGCTATGTCGCTGTAGCGTCTGATCTTTCAAACTCTGATCATAAACATTTTTGCCAACCCAGAGTAAAATAGTCAGGCAAAACCAGCTTAAAAGCGTCCATCTTATAAACTGTCTGATCACTGAGTATTTGCTAGCGTCATTACGTTCTGTAGTCGTTGTGTCAAGCAATTCCTTGTGCCTCTTTATTTTTTGTAGTAGAGCAACAATCTTTTTTCAATGATATTAACAAAAAATATCCTCAATTGTTTTTTTTAATTCTTAAATTCAACGATAAAGTATGATTTATCTGGGATCGATGCTGCCGATAGCAAAGTGAATCAAGAAAATAGACCTGATAGTAGCGATTGAAAACCGTTAAATATTACTTTTACCGAATCATGCAAGCAGCGCAGGCTTAGAGCCCTGGGCTGCTATCGTAAATGATGATAATAGTCTGCTTTTATCAGAAACTTTTATTTTTCAAATTGTTTATGCATAAAGGTGTAATACAAAACCGGAATGATCACTAAGGTTAATATCGTGGAGATAAAAATACCGAAAATCAGGCTGATTGCTAACCCACCAAAGATCGGATCATCGAGAATAAAAAACGCCCCAATCATTGCTGCTAACCCGGTTAAAATAATCGGTTTAGCACGCACCGCGCCGGCATGGATAACCGCTTCTTTAAAGGGCCTGCCATTAGCCGTTTCGTGATTAATAAAATCAACTAACAAAATTGAATTTCTGACAATAATACCGGCTAACGCGATCATCCCGATCATTGAGGTTGCCGCAAATTGCTGACCTAAGAGTGCATGCCCGGGCAGCACACCAATAATGGTTAAAGGAATTGGCGCCATAATAATAAGGGGGACGATATAAGAGCGGAACTGTGCCACGACTAACAGGTAAATTAATATCATGCCAACCGCATAAGCAATGCCCATATCGCGAAAGGTTTCATAGGTTATTTTCCACTCTCCATCCCACAATACCGCAACTTCGCTGGTGCCATTTGGCTGGTGGATGAAATATTGATTGATATCCAGCCCTTTCTCTTTGATCGTATTATAGATAGTAGCCATGCCGTATAAGGGGCTGTCTAACTTACCGGTCATATCGGCTGTTACCATGATCATCGGGATCATGTTTTTGTGCATGATGGGTTTATCCATCACCTTTTTTTCAATAGTGACCAACTCCGAAAGCGCAATTAATTGACCATTTTGATTACCTAATTTAAGGTTTAAGACCTGCTCTAAATCGACCTTTTCACCCTCTTTAAGCTGCACCCGGATAGGTATTGCATACTTTTGCTTATCGCTATGTAATATATTGATATCTTTACCACCAACCGAGGTTGATACGGCGTCAACAATATTCGCGTAGGGGACCATTAAGCGCGCCGATTTACTACGATCAATATTCACCTGCCATTGATCCTGATCTTCCTGATAGATCATATCTATATCAACCACGTCATCGGTTTGCGTAAATAGCATCTGCAGTTGTTTTGCGGTTTGTTCACGAATGCTTTCATTCGGTCCATAAACTTCAGCCACAATCGGTGACCATACCGGTGGTCCCGGAGGTACTTCGACAACTTTTACATTGGCATGATAGGGTTTAGCAATCTCCTGCAGTTGATCGCGAATACTCATGGCGATGTTATGGCTGTCACGCTGACGCTCTTTTTTATCAATCAGGTTAACCTGAATATCACCGAGTTCCTGGCTGCTGCGCATGTCGTAATGGCGCACTAAACCATTAAAGTTAATTGGAGCAGCCGTGCCTGCATAGATTTGAAAATGCTTAATTTCGGGCACTTCTTTTACTACTTCACTCAAGTCAACCAGTAAACGCTGGGTTTGTTCGATGGTGCTGCCTTCAGGCAAGTCAACCATTATCTGGAATTCTGATTTATTATCAAAGGGTAACATCTTCAAAACAACCAGTTTGCTGATTGGCAGAAGCACCGACAAGATAATTAAAATGATCACCACAAGGAACAGGAGCCAACGTGCCATTTTCGCTTTTTGGCCAATAATAAAAGGACCGATTATTTTATGGAAAAGGCGCTCCATGAAGTTTTCTGTGCTGGATTTATCTGTTGAAGCGACTGTTTGTTCTGATGCTTTTTCCGGCACATGCTGTTTTAATAACTTGCCGCTTAACCAGGGGGAAAGGACAAAAGCAACGGCTAATGAAATAAGCATGCCCATGCTGGCATTAATCGGAATCGGGCTCATATAAGGTCCCATTAAGCCGCTGACAAAAGCCATGGGTAGAAGAGCCGCAATGACCGTAAAGGTCGCAAGTATCGTTGGCCCTCCGACTTCATCTACGGCAACGGGGATGATGTCAAAGAGTTTTTTATTGCCCATCTGCATATGACGGTGAATATTTTCCACCACCACAATGGCATCATCGACCAGGATCCCTATTGAGAAGATGAGGGCAAACAGTGATACCCGGTTAAGGGTGAATCCATAAGCCCAAGAGGCAAACAGGGTGATGGTCAGGGTGATAGAGATGGCAACACCTACGACAACGGCTTCCCGCCAGCCCATGGTTAATACCACTAAAATGATCACTGCGCTGGTGGCAAAGATCAGCTTACCGATCAAGGTGTTCGATTTATCTTTAGCAGTGGCACCATAATCGCGTGAGATACTCACTTCAATATTATTGGGGATAAGGACGTTTTTTATTTCATTAATACGCGCTTCTACCGCAGCCGTTACATCCACGGCATTTTTACCGGGCTGCTTGGCAATCGCGATAGTGACTGCCGGATATAGCTCACCATTTTCACCATGTAACACATTTTGTGTTGGAATATCCGCTGACAGATTAACCTGTGCAACATCTTCTAAATAAACCGGGAAACCACCATTAACAGAAACGATCAGTTTTTTGATCTCAGATATGTTTTGTAAAAAGCGGCCTGTTTTAACTTTTATCTGCTGGTTATTCTGTATTAACGAAACGGGTGATGAGCTGGCATTATTGCTGGCTAAAATTTGCTTAATGGCATCGTAACTGACGCCGAAACTATTCATCTTGATTGGATCAATGCGGATATCGACAATCAGTTGATGGCCGCCGATAGTGTAGATGTCGCGGGTGCCGTCGATATGTTTAAGTTCACTTTCCAAGCCATGTGCAACCTCGGTCAGCTGCTGCGGCGTAACACTTTTATCTTTTGACCAGAGCGTTAACGAGGAGATAGGGACATCATCAATTGCCCGCGGTTTGATCAAGGGTTGACCAATGCCTGCCTGGATCGGCAGTTTATCCATATTGGCATAAACCTGATTATACAAATTTACAATCGCATCGTTACGTTTTTCACCCACTTCAAAAATGACGATAATCATCGCACCATCAGGTTGTGAAAAGGAGTAGGTAGTATCAATGCCTTTTATTTCTGAAATAACCTGTTCGATAGGAATGGTAACCAGGTTTTCGACCTCTTTGGCTGACGCGCCGGGAAAAGGGATATAAATATCGGCAAAAGTGACATCAATTTGCGGCTCCTCCTCTTTGGGGGTAACCATGATAGCGAAAAACCCTAATAATAAACCCACTATCGCAAGTAAGGGAGTGATCGCCGAATCTTGGAAATAGTGCGCTATTTTTCCGGAAATATTGAGTTGCTGCTTCATTATTTAGTCTCCAGCTGGTTCAGCTTTTGATAAGCATCAATATTGATTTTATCGCCAGCATGCAATCCCGCTAAAATTTCGATTTCGTCATCCTGTTTATTGCCCACGCGAACTTGGGTTAACACCGCTTTACCATTTACATCCCGATATACAGCATTCAGTTCGTTATTGGTTAAAACGGCACTGCTGGGAATACGGATGGTGTCTGTTTTTCCCCTGACAAACTCTGCTTTAACCCACATTCCGGGCAATAACAGTTTCTCTGTCGCCGGTAAATCGATGCGCACTTTAAAAGCATGGGATTGTGCGTCGGCATAGTTAAAAAGGGTGATTGTTTCAGAAAAGAGTTTGCTGCCATCACTCAGGGTGATGATAAAGGCCGGATTGTCACGCAGCGCCTGCAGATAACGCTGGGGAACCTCTGTTACTGCGCGTAGATTTGTTAAGGACATGCCGGAAAACAGCGGTTCACCGGGATTGACTGTTTCGCCGATTTCAACATGACGCTCGGTAACAACGCCGGAGTAGGGAGCTCTGATGATGGTATAATCTAAGGACTCTTTGGCTTGCTCCAAATTAGCCTGCGCGGCATTGATAAGCTGTTTGCTGGTTTCTGCCGCCGCTTTCGCCTGATCTAACTGACCCTGCGAGATTGCACCTTTGGGGAAAAGTTTTCTATAACGTTCATAGGTTAATTTTGCTTCATTGTAGGCGGCTTGTGAACGTAAAACCCCCGCTTCAGCGGCCGCTAGCTGTGCGCCTTGCTCCTTATTGGTTATCTCCAATAACACACTGTCTTTTTCAACATAATCGTTAGTATCAAAATTGATTTTTATAATACGTCCACTGGTTTGTGAAGAAAGGGTCGCTTTATCAATGGCTTCAATGGTGGCATCTAAAACAACCACTTGTTCTTTTTGCGTTTTTTGCACCTCAAAGAGCGTCTCGGCGATAGGTTGCTTGCTATAGGTTAGGGCAAAAAATAAGCTGACAAAAATCGTTGAAGCTGAATAAGATTTTGATTTCATGAGTGAACCCTTCACAGTAGATGATGGTGTTATTAGTTTATTCTAATAAAGGTTTTGCTGATTCACAAGTGTGTGATCGTTTATATTATAAAATGTAGTTGCTACAACCATATTTGCCGCATGGTTATTTGCTTAGATTACTTTTTTATTATGCAGCACTTGATACTTTCTTTGCGCAGCATACTGAGTCTTATATGGTTTAGGTATATAATCCCGCCAAGATTACTATCGTGTATTGACCTTTATCAGTTTATTTACTCATTCCAATAAGCAAGGATTTACCCATGCCAATAACCAACATGCAGTCTCTTTTAACTATCATGGAAAAATTGCGTGATCCTGAAAATGGTTGCCCCTGGGACACTAAACAAACCTTTGATTCGATTGTCTCTCATACCATCGAAGAAGCCTATGAGGTTGCAGATGCCATTGAGCAGAAAGACTTTCAGGAGTTAAAAGGGGAGTTGGGTGATCTGCTCTTTCAAGTGGTCTTTTATGCCCAGATGGCGAAAGAGCAAAATCTCTTTGAGTTTAGCGATATTATTGACACCATTAGCGAAAAGCTGATCCGCCGCCACCCGCATGTCTTTACCGAGGTTGAGTTTGCAGATGAACAGCAAGTTCATGCAAACTGGGAAGCTGAAAAAGAGAAAGAGCGTGCTTTAAAAGCGTTGTCAGAAAATAAAAGCGACAGTGTGTTAGATAATATTCCATTAGCGTTACCGGCATTAAACCGTGCTTACAAAATTCAAAAACGCTGTGCCAATGTCGGTTTTGATTGGGATAATTTAACACCGGTGATTGCTAAAATTCATGAAGAGATTGACGAAGTATTAGTGGAAGTAAAACGTACCGATCTGACCGAACAACAAAAACAGGAACGTATTGAAGATGAATTAGGGGATCTGTTATTTGCCAATGTTAACTTGGTACGTCATTTAAAATGTAATCCGGAACAGGTATTACGTCAGGCGAATCATAAGTTTGAGAAGCGTTTTCGTCAGGTTGAAAAAAGAGTGCTCGCACAGGGTAAACAGATGCAGGATTGCACTCTCGAAGAGCTAGATGCTATTTGGGATCTGGTTAAAAGCAGCAGCGTTAAGTGAATAGTGCTGATGGCTGTCTTTTTTATACCCATTTCGTTAACTTAGTGATCTCTTTAAGTGCAGTTGCTGTCATCAAAGCAAGTATTGATGACCGTAACTGCACGACATAAGCTCTTCATTGTATAAGTAATCTACAAATTGCTGCAAAAAAAATCCAAAATAGAAAATAAATAATCCCTAACATCCGGCCGAAACTCTCTATCTTCAAGTGGTTGGCTATACCTCTAAAATTTTGAGATTAGATAATCGTAATGCCCTCTTCGACTCTGCTTTATTTTGATACTTTTCTTCGACATTTTTTCATTGTCATAGCAACCTGCCTCATTAAATACTCAGAAATTGCATAGGAAAAATTAATAAGATCAGGGCGTCTGATTGAGCAATAGCCAGCTACTGAGATTGCAAACAACAAAGTGATCATCGATTTTAACAAGCAAGACGGAACCGTCATTTAAGCGAATTGGTATCAATCACTGCAGTGATATTTTCACCATTTATTACCCGGTTTCCTATTTAACAAGTTGTATTAACGTTGTTTGCATTATATTAATACCTGTTTAATACAAAAGATCTGTTTTTTGTGATTTTTTTCACAGAAAAGTAAGATGAATTAAGTGATTATAGCGCCGCTGAGTAAGTGCGAGTTGACTTATAAATATCTGGATGTAGTGCATATCCGTTTGGATGGACTGAAAGTAATTATTAAAAAATTACCTAATCTATAACTTAATAGACGAAACAAAGGATCATGAAATGACAAAAATATTAGCCATCACAGCCTGCACCGCAGGGGTCGCCCATACCTATATGGCGGCCAAAACCTTAGAAAAAAAGGCCAAAGAACGCGGTCTTGAAATTAAAGTTGAAAAGCAAGGTGCTAACGGTATTGATGACCGCATCACTAAGCAAGATGTTGAAG
>JBATHQ010000364.1:0-7055 GCA_049667005.1 Psychromonas sp. | reverse complement strand
CCCACCAGCAGCTTTTCCTCATTAAAGGGTTCGCGACGGCCATCGGATTTAATTATCCGCGGCATCAGCAGCTCTGCAACTTCATAGGTGGTAAAACGCTCATTACATTCGTTACAGCAGCGCCGACGACGAACCTGAGCGCCATCGGAAACTAACCGGGAGTCGATAACTTTAGTATCTTGCGCATTACAAAAAGGACAGTACATGTAATCTCACTATTATTTGCCATTAAGAACAATACAAAAAGCAAATCTGAACGATGGGAAATATTAGAAATTTACCATGAATTTTAAACCAAGTGGGGATATTAACCTTTTTAACGCAGATTTTTAATAGCCATTTGCGTTAAGTTTTTAAAAAGGCAAAAAAAAAGCTACGCAATGCGTAGCTTTTTTGTAATAAGTTGACGGATTAACCGTAAACAGGGCACGCTTTACAAAGCGCGGCAACTTTCACTTTAACTGCTTCAATAGTTGCAGCAAGTTTAGCTTCATCTTTGATTGCATCAAGAATGTCACACATCCATTGCGCAAGTTCAGCGGCTTGTTGTGCATTAACACCACGACGCGTCAATGCAGGTGTACCGATGCGCAGACCCGATGTTACAAAAGGTGAACGCGGATCGTTTGGTACTGAGTTTTTGTTAACCGTAATATGTGCGTTACCTAATGCAGCATCCGCTTCTTTACCGGTAATATCCTGAGCGATCAGATCGACTAGGAATAGATGGTTATCTGTTCCGCCAGAAACGATTTTGTAACCACGCTCCTGGAATACTTTTACCATTGCTTTAGCATTATCTAAAACATGTTGCTGGTAAACAGCAAACTCAGGCTCAGCACACTCTTTAAATGCAACTGCTTTAGCCGCGATAACGTGCATCAACGGACCACCCTGACCACCAGGGAAAACCGCTGAGTTTAATTTTTTCTCAATCTCTTCATTGGCTTTAGCAAGGATCAGACCGCCACGTGGACCACCTAATGTTTTATGCGTTGTTGTGGTAACAACATCAGCAAAAGGTACCGGGTTAGGATAAAGACCGGCTGCCACTAAACCTGCAACGTGCGCCATATCAACAAACAGATAAGCACCTACTTTGTCAGCGATTTCGCGGAATTTAGCCCAGTCAACAACACCTGAGTATGCAGAGAACCCTGCAATGATCATTTTTGGTTTGTGCTCAACGGCAAGACGTTCAACTTCAGCGTAATCTAAAACACCTGTTTCAGGGTTGATACCGTACTGGAAGGATTTATACATTTTACCAGAGAAACTAACATGTGAACCATGCGTTAAGTGGCCACCGTGTGCAAGGCTCATACCTAAAATCGTATCGCCGGGCTCACAAAGTGCCAGGTAAACGGCCGCATTTGCCTGTGAACCTGAGTGAGGTTGCACGTTCGCATAATCAGCGCCAAATAATGATTTAGCACGTTCAATGGCTAAAGACTCAGCAACATCAACGTACTCACAACCGCCGTAATAACGTTTACCCGGGTAACCTTCTGCATATTTATTGGTTAACTGGCTGCCTTGCGCTTCCATTACACGTGGACTAGTGTAGTTTTCTGATGCAATCAGTTCAATGTGGTCTTCTTGACGTTGAACTTCATCAGTCATTGACTGCCATAATTCTGGATCGTAATCTGCAATATTCATATCACGGTTAAACATGCGTAACTCCTGCTGGGTATGGTTTTAAAATGCCTTATCTTTTGATGTAGCGCATTTTACGCAATCTTTGCTCTGTTGCATAGCGTAAAAAAATGAATAATTTTATGATTCGCAATGAGAAAAATGCATAGTAATGCAATTTCGGTGTGATCTGCCCTTTTATCCTTCGCGATAGTGTTTTATTTTCTGCTCGTTTCCCCTATCATCTTAAAGAATTTTCCTTTCATTAAATAAGAGCAATCATCAATGGCACAGTTTATCTACACAATGCATCAGGTGAGCAAGGTCGTTCCACCTAAACGTACTATTTTAAAAGATATTTCCCTGAGTTTTTTCCCGGGCGCAAAAATCGGCGTATTAGGTTTAAACGGTTCCGGTAAATCAACTCTATTACGCATTATGGCCGGTATCGATAAAGATTTTGCAGGCGAAGCGCGCCCTTTAAGCGGTACAAAAATTGGTTATTTACCGCAGGAGCCGGTATTAGATCTCGATAAAAATGTCCGCGAGATCATTGAAGAAGCGGTCAGTGAGGTTAAAAATGCCTTAACTGAACTGGATGCAGTCTACGCTGCATATGCAGAGCCCGATGCCGACTTTGATGCACTGGCTAAGCGTCAGGGTGAGCTGGAGTCGATTATTCAGGCACATGACGGTCACAATTTGGACAACCAACTGGAGCGTGCCGCAGATGCCCTGCGTCTGCCAGCCTGGGATGCAAAAATAAAAGTTCTGTCTGGTGGTGAACGCCGCCGTGTTGCGTTGTGCCGTCTGTTATTAGAAAAGCCGGACATGTTACTACTTGATGAGCCGACCAACCACCTGGACGCAGAATCCGTTGCCTGGTTAGAGCGCTTCCTGCATGACTACGAAGGCACCGTGGTGGCAATTACCCATGACCGCTATTTCTTAGATAATGTTGCCGGCTGGATATTAGAGTTAGACCGCGGTTATGGTATTCCATGGGAAGGTAACTACTCATCATGGTTAGAGCAAAAAGATGCGCGCTTAAAACAGGAAGCATCTCAGGAGAAAGCCCGCCAGCGTCAAATTGAGCAGGAGTTAGAATGGGTGCGTTCAAACGCCAAAGGCCGCCAGTCAAAAAGCAAGGCGCGTTTATCCCGCTTTGAAGAGCTGAATAATCAGGACTATCAAAAGCGCAATGAAACCAACGAGTTATTTATACCAACCGGGCAACGTTTGGGCGACCAGGTGATTGACGTCAATCATCTGCGTAAATCCTATGATGGCCGGGTACTGATTGACGATTTAAGCTTCAGCATTCCCAAGGGTGCGATTGTTGGTATTATCGGTGCCAACGGTGCGGGTAAATCAACGCTTTTTAAAATGTTGTCAGGTGTTGAACAGCCAGACTCGGGTGAAATCATCATAGGCCAAACAGTGCAACTGGCCAGTGTTGATCAGTTCCGCGATCATATGGATGATAAGGTCAGCGTTTTCCAGGAGGTATCAGGTGGTAACGATATTATTAAAGTCGGTAATATTGAAATACCTAGTCGTGCTTATCTCGGTCGTTTTAACTTTAAAGGCACAGATCAGCAGAAGATAGTCGGCCATCTGTCAGGTGGTGAGCGGGGGCGTTTGCATCTTGCTAAACTGCTTCAATCTGGTGGTAATGTATTATTACTCGATGAACCAACCAATGATCTCGATATCGAAACACTGCGCGCTCTGGAAAATGCACTACTCGGTTTTGCCGGTTGTGTAATGGTTATTTCCCATGATCGCTGGTTCTTAGACAGAATAGCAACCCATATCATTGACTATCGCGATGAGGGTAAAGTGAACTTCTACGAAGGTAACTTTAGCGACTATGAGGAGTGGATGAAAAAAACCTATGGCGCTGCAGCGATTGAACCACATCGCATAAAATACAAACGTATTCAGTAATATATATAAAGTACATCTGCTTTACAGCTAAGCCTCCGTTAACGGGGGCTTTTTTTTATCCCTATCAAGGTGACAAACTGCTTAACTGCCACTACAGTTTAATTCGCATACAAAGATCTGTTCACTCGGTGAACGTATCCTTCCCAATGTAATTAACCATAACCAGGAGTCAACATGGCATACGTGAATATTGATGGAGTCAAGTACGAAAAAGAGTTATTGGAACTTGCCAAAAAACACACCACAGGACAAGGTGAAGGTAAGCTGTCTAAGGATGAAGTAGCTGATCTGCTGGCTTCTGCTAACGATGGAAAAGGTGTCACAGATATTGAAAAGGCTACCTTGAAATATATCCGTGCTAATTTTGAGTTTACCCCGGCAGCTGCCAAGGATTTTGATGCGGCTTTTGCAAAACTATAAGCCAATATGACCATCATAATCCCATGCCCGCTCTGTGCGACATGGGATTTTTTTTCACTATTATTTAAAAGCTAATATTTGGCGGTTTTTGGGGCGTGGAGCGAATTGAACGGGAGTTCAGGTTTATGAGCGGGCAGAGCTCTGCGAGCCTTTTTCAGTCCGCTTGCTTTTATCTATAAGTGGACTGAAGTCCACGCCCCAAGTGATTCAAGTAAAAAACAATAAGTTCTCTAAAAATTTGTTTTTACCTAAGCCAACTGCACAAGCATATAATTTATGCCATTACCGATAACTATCAGCTCAACCTTGCGGGATAGTTAGGCTCGAATCTGCCCCGTTCCATTGACCAAATATTTTTCAGTGGTAAGAGACTCCAAACCCATCGGTCCGTAAGCATGCAGCTTAGTAGTGGCGATACCTATTTCAGCACCTAATCCCAGTTCGCAGCCGTCAGAGAAACGCGAAGAAGCATTCACCATGACCACTGATGCATCGACACTGCGTTGGAAACGTCTGGCATTAAGCTCGTTCTTAGTACAGATAACTTCCGTATGGTGACTACCAAAACTGCGAATATGCGCCATCGCAGCATCCATATCCTCTACCAGGCGCACCGCAATTTCCAGATCCAGATACTCCTGACCAAAGTCCTGATCTGTCAGAATATTCGGCTGATCAAAAAAGTGCGCGGCGTCTTTTGTAACATTGATTTTAACATTTTCATTTTTGAGGGCTGCGGCAGCCAGCGGCAGAAAATCATCAGCAATATCTTTATGTACCAGCAAACCTTCAAGTGCGTTACACACACCAGTACGCTGCGTCTTACCATTTAGCAATAAATTCAGCGCGGTTTCAAGATCGGCGTCCTTGTCGATATAAAGATGGCATACACCTTTAAAATGCTGGATCACAGGAATTTTACTGTTATCCGTTACAAAGTTGATTAAGCCTTCGCCACCGCGAGGAATAATAACGTCTATATACTCACGCTGCTGCATCAGTTCCATCATTAATTCGCGATCCGGATCAGGGACAACGGTAATAAGCTCAGCGGGTAAGTTATGTTTGAGCAGCACCGCCTGAAGAATAGCAGCAATCACTTTACTGGTACCTAAGGCTTCTTTACCACCGCGCAAAATCACGGCATTACCTGATTTGAAACACAAGGCACCAGCATCAGCTGTGACATTCGGGCGCGCCTCAAAAATCATACATACCACACCTAAGGGAATACGCATTTTACTAATTTTCAAACCGTTAGGACGTTCGCCAATGATACGCTTCACGCCAACCGGATCCGGCAATGAGATGATGGTTTCAATACCTTGAGCCATGCTTTCAATACGTTGCTTGTCCAAAGTGAGTCTGTCAAGCATAGCGGCTCCCAACTGGTTCACCCGTGCGTAATCTAGATCCTGTTGATTAGCTACCAGTATATTCTGGCTCTGGGCACGAAGGGCATCAGCCATCTCTTGAAGAACCTTATTTTTAGTGGTCTCATCGAGTACTGCCAGGATTTGTGCTGCCTGCGCAGCCTTGCTTGATAATTCGGTAATGATGCTCATTATTTCTCCAATACTGCGATGTTTTTATCTGAAATGATCGGCCCGGTTTTATTTTGAAATTCATCGGCAAACTTACTATCGCCCTGCTCTGTAATAAAATTCAATAAACAGCTGCTGTAATTTGATTTTGCCTTCGCCAAACGTGTTCCATCGTCTTTACGCACCAATATCGTATCACCCGCTGCAAAATCGCCGTTAACTTCAAGGATTTCATCGCTGGTAAATTGTGCACTTTCCAGCGCTAAAGAGGTGTCAAAGTCATTCTCAACCACCAGTTCGCCCTGCTCTTTTGAAGTATGCGTCATCCAGTGCAGATGCTCTTTCATGGGTTTTGCATAAGGAATGAAGTGTGTTCCCGGGTTTTTACCCTCCAGCAAATCATTAAAAGAAGATGCTTTAAAACCGTTAACAATAAACGTATTGATACCGTTAGAGGTGGCCTTTTCAGCCGCTTCTATTTTGGTTTTCATGCCGCCTGTACCGACCGCGCTCGTAGCACCGCCGCCCATCGCATATATTTTACTATCGATAGTGGTGACGCGGGGCAAAAGTACTGCATCAGCATGTTGATTGGGATTTTTGTCATATAGTCCGTCAACATCTGAACAGATGATCAATGCATCCGCATCCGCTGCGGCCGCAACCATGGCCGACAGATTATCGTTATCGCCAACCTTTAAACTATCCGTGGTGACCGTATCATTCTCATTAATGATCGGTAACAGTCCATTTTCTAATAGGGTAAAGATGGTTTCTTTAACACTGACGTAACGCTCACGGTTTCTAAGATCGCCATGAGTCAATAAAATTTGTGCGGTAGGGAAATCAAATAATTTGTCCCAGGTGGCCATCATCTCGGTTTGCCCGGCTGCAGCCATCGCTTTTTTAATCGCAATACTCTTTTCCAGCGAATCCGGAAAGAAATTTGATCCAGCAGCCACTGAGCCAGAGGACACGAGCACTACTTGTACATCATTGGCTCGACAACGCACGATAAATTGCGCGATGCTTAACAGGTAATGACTACTACAGCCATTTTGATGTGGTGCAATAAGTGCGCTGCCAACTTTTATGACTACGCGTTTCCAATTATGTTTGTTCATTTTTAATACCATTAATTTAATGTTGCTCTATCAAAGCACCATTGTTTTAGAATTTTCAGAATTTTTTTACAATAGCTGAATTGTTAACTAGCTGCTTTCTGGCAAACAAAGAGATCTCATTAAATAGTTAGACCAATGACCAAATAGCAATAAGCGGACGCACTTCTATCCGGCTTGAAAAACAGACCGCAAAAGCAAGAGAACTCAAATTATGTAAATTAGCTAGGCTTGATAAAGCTGATAACTGCGCTATTGACATTACTGCCAACCGAAAGGAGTAAAGAAACTGAAGCGATAAACCAGAAGCTGAGGAATTGAAGCGAATTTATAAGGGTTGATTTTACAAACGTGTTACCGATCGCTATAAGCGTTTTCCTTG
>JBATHQ010000363.1:0-3697 GCA_049667005.1 Psychromonas sp. | reverse complement strand
CAACCTCAATCGAAAGAATATATTGCTCAGCATAAACCTCGTAACGACTTTCTAATTCAACTGGCGATAAAACTTTTGTATTTTGGAAAAGATCAATAATTGACTGTTCACGTAATTCAGGTAGTGCGTCAGCCGTGGTTGGCAGATTTTTCAGACCGCGCTCTTCAACCGCCATTTTATGCCATTCTGCAGAGTAACCGTCACCGCCGAATACAACGTTACCGTGTAGTTCCATCAGTTCTTTTAATACAGAGATAACAGCAACTGTTTTATCCGCTTCTTTCGTTAAGGCAACTTCGAGCTTTTCTGCAATCCAGTTTAGTGAATCTGCAAGCATCGTATTCATCGCCACTAAAGGACCCGATACTGATTGAGATGAACCAACCGCACGGAACTCAAAACGGTTACCAGTGAAAGCAAATGGTGAAGTTCTGTTACGGTCACCCGGATCACGTTCAAAGTGAAGGATTTGTGATAAACCAAGGTCCATTAAACCACCTGCAGCGGAAGTTAATAGCTTGCCATCTTTAATGTCGTTAAATAGCCCTTCTAACTGCTCACCTAAATAAACAGAAAGAATTGCCGGTGGCGCTTCATTAGCACCTAAACGATGGTCATTAGAAGCTGACGCAATGACCGCACGTAATAATGGACCGTATTTATGTACACCGCGGATTACCGCGCCACAGAATAGCAGGAAGTTAAGATTGTCATGCGGTGTACTGCCTGGATCTAATAAGTTACCTTGCGTGCTGTTACCAACAGACCAGTTAACATGTTTACCAGAACCGTTAATGCCGGCAAATGGTTTTTCATGTAATAGGCACAGGAAGCCATGCTGTTTAGCAGTGCTCTTCATCAGCGTCATTAGCAGTTGTTGATGATCTGCTGCTACGTTAGCTGCTTCATAGTAAGGGGCAATTTCGAATTGGCCAGGTGCCACTTCGTTGTGGTGCGTTTTAGCCGGAATGCCTAATTTATAAAGTTTGTCTTCAAAATCCTGCATGAACACTTGTACGCGTTCAGGGATTGCACCAAAGTAGTGATCATCAAATTGCTGGCCTTTTGCTGCCGGAGCACCAAATAATGTTCTGCCTGCTAATAATAGATCTGGACGTGCAGCGGCAAAGCTTTCATCAATCAGGAAGTATTCCTGCTCTGCACCACAACTTGAATTAAGCGTCGCGATCTCTGTTTCGCCCATTAATGTCAGTACTTTTCGTGCTGCACTATCCATCGCCGCATTGGCGCGCAGAAGTGGGATTTTTTTATCTAATGCTTCACCAGTCCAAGACATAAATACACTTGGGATCATTAGCGTTGAACCATTAGGTGTATGCATGATGTAGGCAGGGCTTGTTGGATCCCATGCGGTATAACCACGCGCAGCGTTAGTCATACGCAGGCTGCCGTTAGGGAAAGAAGAACCGTCTGGTTCACCTTTAATTAACAAGCTGCCGGTAAATTCAGTAATAGCACCGCCGTCAGAATTGGTAATGATAAAGCCATCATGTTTTTCGGCAGTGATGTTGGTCATTGGGTAAAAAATGTGAGAATAAAATTTAACGCCTTTGGTTAGCGCCCAATCTTTCATTGCTGCTGCAACAATATCAGCCGTTGCTGAATCTAAAGCAACACCAGTTTGAACCGTTTTTTTAATGGCTTTAAAAGCATTTTTTGATAACGCTTCTTCCATTTTCTGAAGATTAAAAACGTCTTGAGCCCAAATTTTGCTCAGTGGCTCAGGTGTACTGACCAATTTTGGTGCACGATTAGCGATCTGTTCAATAGCCTGAAGACGGGTTTGGTTTCCACTCATGTGGGGCTCCTTTGCTTGTAAAGTATGGGCTGCAAGGTGGCAGCTTAATTACGATAAAATTCACAATATGAAATACTGGGAATAATAAAGCAATAAATATGCCATCTTGTCTTTTTATTGTAATTTCAGGAAAAAGGAGCTTATACCGTGGTTTTTATTGCCAGGAGAGCATGACGGTTTGTTGTACTATGTCTGAAGGTAGAACGGTGGTAATGACACGGTGGTAATGACAATAAAAAAAGGATCGCTCAGGGCGATCCTTTTTGCCCTTTGTAAGTGTTAAAGCTTACTGAAAGGGTTGGTGGTTGGCAGAGAAATTATACGCTGTAGTATAATTCAAACTCTTTTGGATGTGTTGCACGGGAAACCGATTCACATTCAACCGTCTTAAGCGCAATGTATGCATCGATTGATTCATCAGAGAATACGCCACCGGCGGTTAAGAAATCACGATCCGCATCCAGCGCAGCAAGTGCTTCTTCAAAAGAAACAGCTACTTGTGGAATTGCATCTGCTTCTTCTTTTGGAAGGTCGTAAAGATCTTTATCAAGTGAATCCCCAGGGTGGATCTTGTTTTTGATACCGTCAAGACCGGCCATCAGCATGGCTGAAAAACCTAAGTATGGGTTCATTGTTGGATCCGGGAAACGTACTTCGATACGTGCTGCTTTTGCAGATGGTACGATTGGAATACGGATTGATGCACTGCGGTTACCAGCAGAATATGCCAGCATAACCGGTGCTTCAAAGTGTGGTACCAAACGCTTGTAGGAGTTAGTTGATGCATTGGTGAATGCATTAAGTGCCTTAGCATGCTTGATAATACCGCCAATATAATAAAGCGCCATTTCAGAAAGGCCGCCGTACTGGTCGCCAGAGAACAGGTTAACGCCATCTTTACCAAGAGACTGGTGACAGTGATTGCCTGAACCGTTGTCGCCGATAAGTGGTTTAGGCATAAAGGTTGCCGTCTGGCCATATGCATGGGCAACATTATGCACTACGTATTTGTAGATTTGCAGTTCATCGGCTTTTTTAACCATGGTATTGAAGCGACAAGCGATCTCATTTTGACCCGCTGTTGCAACTTCATGGTGATGCGCTTCAACAACCAGCCCCATCTCTTCCATAATTAAACACATCGCGCTGCGGATATTTTGTGCTGAATCGACCGGAGCTACTGGGAAATAACCACCTTTGATGCCTGGGCGGTGACCGGTGTTGCCTTCTTCATATGATGTGCCTGAGTTCCATGCGGCCTCTTTGGCATCGATTGCGAAGAATGCACCCTGCATTGTATTACCGTATTTAACGTCATCAAATAGGAAGAATTCGGGTTCTGGGCCAAATAAAATGGTATCTGCAATACCCGTTGAACGCATGTATGCTTCTGCGCGTTTAGCAACAGAACGAGGATCACGATCGTAACCAAGCATTGTTTTAGGCTCTAAGACGTCACAACGCAGATTAAGTGTTACATCATCTGTAAACGGGTCAAGTACCGCTGTTGTTGGATCCGGCATTAATACCATGTCCGAATCTTGAATACCTTTCCAACCTGCAATTGACGAACCGTCAAACATTTTACCATCTTCGAAAAAGTCTTCTGTAACTTGATGGTGCGGAATAGAAACGTGCTGCTCTTTACCGCGAGTATCTGTAAAGCGTAAATCAACGAACTTTACTTCTTGTTCTTTGATAAAATTAAGAACGTCTTGTGCTGTTTGTAAGGACATGTGTAGAACCTCTAATTAACATTTAAAATGAAGGGCAACCATAAAAAATTTATTTTATAACTGTATCTGGCATTAAATGACGCTTGCTAGATATAACACTATATTACAATATTTTCTTGCGCAATAGAAAAATCAGCTTAAT
>JBATHQ010000362.1:0-5535 GCA_049667005.1 Psychromonas sp. | reverse complement strand
ATATTTATCATCTCAGCCATTTTTATTCTGCCTAAATTATGGCGTTTGATTAAATTGATGTTCCGTAAAATTGCTCAATTCTTAGGTTTGCTTGAGAAAGATAAACAGGGTGATCCGCAAAGCGGCTTGAATATAGATGCACAACATAGACAGTTGCAGACGTTACGTGATCAGAGGGTCTTAAGTGAAGATGAGTTTAAAGCCGCCAGAAAGAGACTGTTTGATGATAATGAGTCGTAATCAAGGTCAACAGGAGAAGGGGGAAGAATAGCGAAGGATAATAACTCTCAAGCCTTATCTCTCATTTACGTTAAAAAACACAGATAGATGTGGACGTCATCTGAATATTTGGACAACATAAGAAGATTGTCAAGGAGGGATTCATGAATGCACTGGTTGCTTTATTAAAAGCTATGCTGGCAAGCCTGCGTGATCTTCTGCCTATAATATTCGTGATCGCTTTTTTTCAATTGGTTGTCTTGCAAGAGCCTCTGCCAAATATATTATCCATCCTTCTCGGCTTACTTTTTGTTGTCCTCGGTCTGACATTTTTTATTTTTGGTTTGAACATGGGGTTATTCCCGATCGGCGAGAGTATGGCAAAATCTTTCGCCCGAAAAGGCAGTCTCTTCTGGTTGATTTTATTCGCATTTTGTTTAGGTTTTGGAACGACTATTGCAGAGCCTGCGTTAACCGCGGTGGCGAATGAAGCGGCTGAAGTCGCTGCAGAGGGTGGTGTTATTGCGCACACTGTCGAATCAATGAAGAGCTACGCCAACGGCTTAAGAATTACTGTGGCACTATCAGTTGGCACCGCGATAGTACTGGGTGTAGTGCGTATCCTTAAGGGTTGGCCTATCCATGTGATGATTGTTGGTGGTTACCTTGGCGTCGTCGTACTGACATGGTTTGCCCCGCAAACTATTATCGGTATCGCTTACGATTCCGGTGGCGTCACAACCTCGACTATCACAGTCCCTCTGGTGACCGCTTTGGGCGTCGGACTGGCGTCATCAATTAAGGGCCGAAATCCGATGGTAGACGGATTTGGTTTGATTGCATTTGCTTCACTGTTACCGATGATTTTTGTAATGGTTTATGGGATGGTTTTAGCATGATAAGCCTAGCTCACATTATTGATACCTTTATTAGCACAGTGGTCGATGTTATCCCTATTGCAACCATTCTTTTTGGATTTCAAATTGCTGTGTTAAGAAAGCCGATAGCCAATTTACCAAGGGTTGTATTGGGCTTTTTTTATGTAATTGTAGGGCTGTCGCTGTTTTTAATGGGGCTGGAGCTGGCACTTTTTCCATTGGGTGAAACGATGGCGGAGCAGCTAACCGCACCGGAATTTCTTTACTCTTTTAAAGAGGACATCACGACATCTCTGAGTTGGATAGATTATTACTGGATTTACCTGTTCGCATTTGCGATAGGATTCAGTACAACCATTGCCGAGCCTTCTCTAATTGCGGTTGCGATTAAAGCCAATCAAGTCTCTGGTGGTGCGATTGGCGTGAATGGGTTGCGGGTTGCTGTGGCATTAGGGGTTGCTTTTGGTATCTCCTTAGGAAGTTACAGGATAGTGGTGGGTGATCCTATCCATTATTATATTATGGCTGGCTATGTGGTGGTGATGATACAAACTTATTTTGCGCCAAAAATGATCGTACCGCTGGCCTATGATTCGGGTGGCGTTACAACCTCGACGGTCACTGTCCCATTAGTCACTGCATTAGGTTTAGGCTTAGCTTCTACCGTTCCGGGGCGGAACCCGGTTATTGATGGATTTGGATTAATCGCTTTCGCAAGTTTATTTCCAATCATTTCAGTTATGGCATATGCCCAAATTAGTCAATGGCTAAACACAAGGTTAGATTCAAAGGAGAAAGATAATGCGCTTTAAACTAATAATTGCCTTTGTAGAGGATACAAAGACAGATGCTGTTTTAGATGCGGCACGCGTAGCAGGCGCTACCGGCGCAACCGTCATTAACAACGCAAGAGGGGAGGGGTTAACTCAAAAAACTACCTTTTTCGGACTGACCTTAGATGTGCAGAAAGATGTTTTATTGTTTGTAGTCGAAGAGCATCTGTCCAGACATATATTAGAAACAATTGACAAGGTCGGTGAGTTTGATCAGGAGTCGGGACAGGGGATCGCCATTCAAATTGATATTGAAGACGCAGTCGGTGTTGCTCGTCAGGTTGAGAAGTTAACTAAGGTAGTAGAGGATGAGCTATGAATTCGCAAAAGGTTATTAGAGTGAGAGATGTTATGTCCGATGCCTATGTGATGGTTGACGGCATTACAACGGTGAAAGAGGGGATTCGACTGGCACGACAAGGTATTGTAAAGGCATTGATCGTCAACAAGCGTTACGATGATGATGAATACGGTATTGTTTTGATGAATGATATTGCCAAAAAAGTGCTGGCACAAAACCGCTCTTGCGAGCGCACTAATATTTATGAAATTATGACCAAACCAGCGTTATCAGTTCCGCCTGATATGAACGTTAAATACTGTGCACGTTTATTTGAGCGCTTTGGCATCAGTCGTGCGCCCGTCATTGAAGATGGCAAAATTATCGGTATAGTCAGTTACAATAATATCGTCTTAAACGGTATGGCGTTGGACGCTTAATAATGAAAAAATGCTGCACACCATGTCGGGATGCGAGGGGCTGCATCCCGACGTAGTTTGGCTGAGAATAAAATTGAATAGGAGATTAGCCATATGAAACTGTTTTTTATTTCGGATTTGCATGGCTCGTTACCAGCAACGGAGCGGGTGCTGGATAAGTATAAAGCCTCTGGTGCTAATTATCTGGTGATACTCGGGGACGTGCTAAATCACGGACCTAGAAACCCCGTTCCGCAAGGTTACCAACCTGCAGCGGTTGCGCAACTGCTCAATAACTATAAAGATGAAATATTGGCTGTTCGTGGCAACTGCGATAGCGAAGTTGATCAAATGCTGCTTGAATTTCCGATGCTTGAAACCTATTCGTGGATCTTGCTGGAAAATGGTATACGTATATTTTTAACGCACGGTCATCTCTACAATAGTGACCATCGACCGCCGCTAAAAAATGGTGATGTGCTGGCTTATGGACACACGCATATCCCAGTAGCAGAAAAAAACGGCGATCAGTTTATCTATAATCCAGGCTCGATAACCTTTCCTAAAGAGGGATATGCTGCCAGCTATGGCCTCTTTGAAGACGGAATGTTTACCGTGCGCTCATTTTCAGATGAGATTTTGAAGCAGGTACATATTTGAGCAGGTGCCATGTTATGACTAACTTATAAAATAGTATATTGTGATTATGCGAATTATCCCCATCAATCGAAAACGTATTGCAATTGCCTGTGTACTTATCGGGGCAGTTGTTACCACCGTTTACAGCTTCAAATCATATCGTTCTTACCAGCACTGGCAATATATTCAACAGGGACTGGATCTAGGTGTTGCAGATATAGGGGCTATTAAGCCTTGGATGACAATGCGCTACGTTAGTGTGGCCTACGCGGTGCCGCAGGAATATATCTTTGCCAAGCTGGATATTCCCTACAATCGTAGAAATAGTAATGACACCCTTGCGCATCTTAGCAATGTATACACAAAGAAGCCGAAAAGGGATGACTCCGCAGAGGCTATTCTGGTTATTAAAGTCGGTGAAATCATTTCCAATTATCTGGAAAGTCCGGTTGCGGTCGGGTTGAAAGATATCCGCCCCTGGATGACCATCCAATATATTAGCAATAGCACCGGAGTGCCTGTGGATTATCTGTTTCAGCAGTTAAGTATTGACCCGGGTAATAATAATAAATTCAAACAACTTGACGATTTAGCAAAAGAGATCAATTTTGCTGGTGGCATGAACCGCTTGATTGTTCGCATCAAAGAGAGCTTGAGTCGCTATCAGAGTGCGCAATAATGTGGTCCGTGGCCGACTTATCAGATTCGCTGCTGACCTATACGGTAACCTATGGTTCGCCGATGCTCTTTATTTTACTATTGATTGGAGCCGCAGGTATTCCCATTCCCGGCACATTTCTGGTATTAGCAGCGGGCGCTTTTGTGCGTCAAGGTGTGCTCGATATTTATAGCGTGGTAGGATTTGCTTTTTTTGGTGCGGTATTAGGAGATTCACTTAGTTATTGGATGGGCCGTTTTGCCCGGCAGTTTATCCAGCAGCGCTTTGGAAAATTGCCTGCCTGGCAAAAAGCTGAAGCCAATTTTTACCTGCGGGGCGGGCTTGCGATCTATTTAACCCGGTGGCTACTTACCCCGCTGGCCATTCCCACTAATTTGATAGCCGGTAGTGCGGGTTATTCCTATTCTCGCTTTCTCGTGTTTGATATTGCCGGAGAGATCACCTGGCTGCTGGTTTTTGGTAGCTTAGGATATGCCTTCAGCAGCCGTTTGGAAGTGCTGAATGAGTTGATTAGCAGTTTTAGCGGGGTATTGCTGGGGATGGTCTTATTTGCGCTAGGTTTGTTTCTTACCTATCGTAAAAAGCGGACGCATCGTTAGGGGGGGCGGCAAGCGCATTACACAAACAATACAGCACAATAAATTAACCGTCAGCCTTGCTGGGTTTGTTGTAATATTAATTTTTAGTTGAGGAAGTATAAAATTTCCTTTAATGTAACTCATTGGTGTAACTATTAAAATGTGCTTACGGTTGCCATGAACGTTGGCGATGAATAGGGTCCTTCAGCTTCTCGTTATAGCCATTGATTATTTGCATCGATTTTTAGGAGAATATATTATTTCTTCCTATACTTAATTATCCCTATTACGGTACAAGGCCAAGAACGGGATTCAGATAAACTCACGCAGGGAGAATAAAAATTAAACGACTAATCAATATCCACTTAATGCTGGCTGTATTGTTATTGACGGCTTGCTCAAGCGCTTATTATGGTGCGATGGAAAAAATCGGAGTTCCTAAACGGCAGATTCTAATTGATCGGGTTAAAGATGCACAGGCTGCACAACAGGAAGTGCAACGTCAGTTTACTGCGTCACTTGATCAGCTAAGCTTACTTTCCGGGTTTGAAAGCGGCGATTTGGAAACAGCCTACACTGCTGTCACAGATTCCTATAAAGATAGCGAAGATGCGGCTGCGGATCTATCTAAACGTATCAATAAGATTGAAGATGTAGCTGATGTCATGTTCGAGGAGTGGGAAGAGGAGCTGAACCAGTATACGTCGCTTGATCTGCAAGTCGAAAGTCGTAACAAGCTTAGACAGACTCAAGCAGACTACAAGCAATTACTTGTAACCATGCGTAGCGCCGAAGCAAAGATGGATCCGGTACTCGCTGGGCTGCGGGATAACATGCTTTACCTTAAACATAACCTCAATACCACTGCTGTTAAAGGGTTAGAGGGAGAGTTTGGTAGGCTTCAAACGATTATTAAGCAGCTGATTAATGAGATGAATGCTGCGATTGTCCAATCGGATGACTTTATTTATAAGCTGAAGCAGTAAAATAACGCGTTTTACTTAAGGGGG
>JBATHQ010000361.1:0-10408 GCA_049667005.1 Psychromonas sp. | reverse complement strand
GCACCTTGAATGATCGCTATTGCCGTTGAGTTAAATAGTTGATCATTGAGGATGGTGTTTTGCAGCTACAAAACACAAGGTTTTTTTCATTGGATCTAAGTACATAATTTCCTCACTCCTGAATATTCAATACTAATCTCCTTTATTAAAAAACTGATTAGATTAATCATTCAATCAACTTAAAGCCCGACTAATAATGAATAAAGGTTATTACGCCGATTTATACGAGCCAAAAGGGAATAAAGATCAGCGGATTGTTCAGATTTCTTCGAGCCTCAGAGCCTTTTTCTGACCGGCTATCTGTCCTTTATTGCAAACCATAGCTTCCTCCTTATGGTTGAGCAATGGGGAATTTCACTACACTAAAAGGATAAAACAACTTGTGGAGTATGCTCAGAAACGGGAAAAAGCGGGCATCAATATAATGAATCCCAAACTAAGATGATGGGTGATCATAGGTCATCCAAATAAAAGTAGGCACTGGATAGCGTGAAATATTGTATGAAGAGTAAAAGCCCATGGCAATATACGTCTAAGTGGAAGCTATCTCGTTAACACGGCCTAAAAAACTAAAATTGGTTACCAACATCACAGAGCCCAAGAGATTTATCTGTCAATTCTTTACATGAAAGGTTGATTATGAATTAGCGAAATAATTCATCTCGATATGAAGTTGTGCTTCTGCTGCATAGAGCTCTTTTAGTACAAAGCGTATTTTTGTACCAGATGGAGACTGGGCCAACAAACTTAAATCCTTATGACACACACACCCTATTTTCGGATAACCACCAATTGTCTGTCGGTCTTTCATTAAAATAATGGGTTGTCCATTGTTAGGAATTTGAATGGCTCCCAGGGCAATACCTTCTGAAATAAAACCCGGCCATTCAGAGCAGATAGCCGGGCCTGCCAGCCGATATCCCATTCTATTGCTATAAGGGGTTATCGTGTATTCTCCACTAAAAAATAGATTCCTGGCCTCAGGGCTAAATTCATGAAACTGGTATGTTGGTAAAACACCAATCTCAACTATGTTTTTGTAATCGCCAATAAAACAAGCGGGTACCCTTCTAGAAAAAGGAATTACCTTGCCCGCATAGGGGATACAGTCCTTATCTTGTAGTTTTTGACCATCTTGATTTAAGCCACCTAACTTGTCTCTGATCACGGTACTACTGCTGTTGAGCGTTTTTCCTATAGAAAAGCCTCCAGCAACCGATAAATAGCTACGTAAGCCCTTTGTAGCATACCCTATTTCGAGTAGATCTCCTGAATTAGCATGATGCGAAGACCAATTTGCAATACGTTCACCATTTAAGGTTATGACTGACTCAGCGCCACAGAGAGAAAAACTCGTGGCGTCATTAAAACGGGCCTTAAATGCGCCCACCGTGATTTCAATTTGAGTCGCATTTTCAGGATTATCCAGTAATTTATTTGCCCAGCTGAAGGCGTGGTTATCCATCGGTCCACCCGCCGTCACACCAATATCTTGGAAACCGTAACGACCTAGATCTTGCAATAAACTTAATGCGCCGGCTTTTTCTATTGTTAAACTCATAATTGTTCCATTTTACTGAGCATCAATTTGGCCTCCCATCGCCAAAAATGTGTCACGATCTATTGCTTCAAACTTTACTTCAGCACCCATCTCAAATTTACTTAAATTGGGTTGTGTTAGATCAAAAAGGTTGATTGGCGTGCGACCGATAATTTGCCAGCCTCCCGGTGATTGCTCGGGATATATAGCACTTTGTTGATCGGCAATGGCAACGCTTCCTTTAGGAATCGCTTTCCTTGGATTGGCTTTTCTTGGCATCGATATTAACGGATTGGTATTACCTAAATAGGCAAAACCAGGTGCAAAACCAATAGCAAAGACCCGATATATCTCGGATGTATGCAGTGCTATAATTTCTGAAAAAGGTAATTGCGTATGCTCGCTGATTGCTTGGTGATCCCAAGCGACATCTTCACCATAATAGACGGGCAGGATGATTCTATTTGCGATATCAGGGGTTGAAGGTTGATAATTAATGTTCATTAAAGACCGCTGCAGGTCATTAATAAAGCCTCTCAAACCCGTTTTTCGTAAATCACAGCTCAATAAAATAGAGGTATAAGAAGGAATAATATCAACAAGAATGTCTCCTAAATCCGCTTTTAAAAGATGGTATGCATGTGATACTTTGTCAGCGATTTCAATAGAGACTTTATTCGAAAAGTAGATAATAGCGCTATTTTCATTAACCGGATGAATCTTCATTTTTATAACCTTTGACGTAACTTTTTCACTATCTCTAACGCCAACATACCATCACCATGAATGCATAACGTATCAGCATTAACCAAAACAGACTCTCCACAGACCGACATAACCTTTTGATGTTCGATTAAATTACTCGCTTGATAAAGCACATCATCAACAGTTTCGTGAGTAGCGCGAGGGGCACCTCTTGGTGTTAAGCGTCCATCTTTTTGATAGCTTCTATCAATAAACGCTTCAAAAATCAGTTTGATATTATGGTTATTAGCCATATCGATATAACGCTGCTTATCAGGCACAGCCATTATCATCATTGGTAATGTCGCGTTATATTTAGCAAGGGCTTTTAATAAAATATTAAAAATTTCATCACTGCGCATCATATCATTGTACAAAGCGCCGTGAGGTTTGACGTAACAGATCTCTGTATTTTCACTAATACATATTCCTTGTAATGCCCCGAGCTGATAGATAAAAAGTGAGCTAAGCTCTTCTGCTGACATTGCTATATGGCGCCGACCAAACCCCTGTAAATCAGCGTATCCCGGGTGTGCGCCAATTTGTACATTATGCTTTTTAGCTAATTGCACTGTCTCTTTGATCACATTAGGGTCGGATGCGTGCATGCCGCAAGCAATGTTTGCCATATCGATATACGGCATGATCAGTGCGTCTTGTCCCATTGTCCATGAACCAAAACTTTCACCCATATCACAATTAATTAACATAAATACCCTTTTTCTTTTGCCACACTGACTTGTCCATAGAAGAATACACTTGTCATTAAAGAGATCGCGCCGCTCTAGAGGCTTGATCATAAAATCCAGAGAGTGTTCTCATGGTCTTCGCTATATACTCAAGTGACTCATCAAGGTTCAACTGCTCAAGAGCTTTAACTAAACATTCCTCTCTGATTTTTGCATACTCCAGACAAAATTCTTTTCCTTGTTCAGTGACACTGTAATAGGTGTCTTTGCCTTTTCGCTGGTGATTAACGAACCCTTTTTTAGCCAACTTTCTTACTGAGTAGGATACATTATGGGTATCATCAATATTTAAAGTAAATGCGATATCGGTGATCCGTTTTGCTCTATCCCGGTGGTGAATATTATGCATCACAAGAATATCCAAAGGACTCATATTCTCTAGTTCGCAGGCCTGTGAACTAGAGAGCATCCAGCGATTAAAGGCATTATTCACCATAGTCAAGGCGTACTCAAACTCACTCAGCCTCATACTTTTTTCCGAGGCTAAATGCGAGGATGAAACGATAGGGACATTGCCATTATTTCCACTGTTTATTTTACTCATATTATTTTATTAGCCTCCAGACATCGTCATTGGTAGCCACGTTACCGTTTCAGGAAAGATAATGACAACAATGACTGCAAATAAAAGAAGAAAGAAAAACGGCAGTGCGGCTTTTGCCACAAAAAGAATGTTTTTCCCTGTAAGGGCTTGAATCACGAACAGGTTAAACCCGACCGGAGGGGTAATTTGCGACATCTCCACAACAAGCACAATATAGATACCAAACCAAAGTGGATCGATACCTGCTTGAATAACCATTGGCAGTACAACCGATGTGGTTAATACAACAACAGATATTCCATCAAGAAAGCATCCTAAAATGACGAATAGGATGGTAAGAAAAAACAATAACATGTAGGGAGAAAGTTGCATCACAGCGATCTCTTCAGCCAGCATTCTTGGCAGTCCAATAAAACCCATCGCCATCGTTAAGAAAGCAGCACCACATAAGATAAATGTGATCATACAAGATGTTTTTACTGCGCCCATCAAGCTTTTAGTAAAGCTTTCCATTGTGAGAGTGCGACTACTGATTGCTAAAGCTAACGAACCGATAACGCCAAATGCGGCGGCTTCAGTGGGTGTCGTTAATCCACCATAAATAGAGCCTAATATAAAGAACACTAAAATGCCGACAGGTACAAGTCGAACTAAAGAAGACCATTTCTCACGCCATGTGTAATGCGTCTGTTGGATCGGTGTGGTTTTCTGATGTTTGAGTGACCAGTAAGCGGTATATCCCATAAATAGACAAACCAGCATAATGCCTGGCAATACGCCTGCGACAAAGAGTCGCCCAATAGAGACCTCTGCTGCGACACCGTAAACAATAAGGATAATTGAAGGCGGGATCAGTAAGCCAAGCGTACCTGAGCCTGCTAACGTCGCTATCGCCATTTTATCATCGTACCCTTGGCGTTTTAATTCTGGTAGTGTCATTTTGCCGATGGTTGCCGCTGTCGCAGCAGAGGAACCTGAAACCGCCGCAAAAATACCACAACTTAAAATATTCACATGTAAAAGACGGCCCGGTACATTTTCTAACCAGGGGGTTAGCCCTTCAAACAGATCTTCAGAGAGTCGGGTTCGAAATAAGATCTCGCCCATCCAAATAAATAGCGGCAATGCAGCAAGCGACCAATCTGATATTGTCCCCCATGTTGAGGTCGCGAATAATAATCCCATACTATCATTACCAAGCAGCAATAAGCCTGCCATAGCAACAGACAGTAAGGTCATCGCCACCCAAAATCCACTTGCGAGCAAAGCAAATAAAACGATCAATAATATGAAGCCAATTGCTAATTCGTTCATAACTTACTCCCCATTGGTTCAAGCGATGTATCTTCTGACTCTTGTACTTCAGGTTGTTGGATACTCACCACTTCTACCAATAATTCTTCTTCCGATTTAGGCATTGTTGCTCCACAGATAACCGTCGCAATAGTTTGATCTATGCAGGCGATGGTGAAAATCAGCATGCCTATCGCGAGCGGTAATTGCACCAGCCAAAGTTCAACGGCAACATAACCCGAAGAGAGTTCTTCAAAAATATAAGACTCGTAAACCATGTAAGCGAGATGCCAAGATAAGTAGATAATAAGCAGAGAGCCTAAAATAAGAACCACTGAATCAACATAGCGATGCATAGATGTTGGTAAACGAGAGGTAAAGAGATTTACTCGAATATGCCCGCCCTGGCGAAAAGTATAAGCAAGACCAAGAAAGCTAGATGCCGCAAGAAGAAAGCCAGCGAAATCATCACTCGATGGCACCTCTATACCTAGCCACCTGCCAATTACACGCGCTAAAATGATGGCACAAATGGCAATCATACAAACGCCAGATAATACCCCAGAGCTTAAGTAAATTTTATCGAGTAACGATCTCATAATAATCAGGCTCCTACTTTTTATAATCTTGAATAATTTCAAGACCTTCATTGCCAGCTTCTTCAGCCCATTCACTGGCCATTTTATCACCCACCAGTTTCAATGCTGTCATCAGCTTTTCTGTTGGCTGTGCGACATTAATTCCATTTTCAGCGAGAAGTGCTGTTTTGCTTGTCGTTTCAGAGATAGCCATCTCCCAGCCGCGCTGTTCAGCTGTCTCAGCCGCTTTTAATAAAGCTGCTTGTGATGCTTTATCTAAACGCTTAAATGCTCGTTTATTTACTATCACCATATTTTTAGGGATCCAAGCTTGAACATCGGTATAGTTTGATATGTAGTCCCAAGATTGACTACTCACACCCGTCGTTGGAGAGGTAAACATCATGTCGATAATACCTGTTGAAAAAGCTTGCGGGATCTCAACGGTTTCGACCGTTGTTGGTGACGCTTCTAATAATACTGCAAGACGAGAAAGCGTTGAGCTATACGCGCGTAGCTTTGCGCCTTTAAGGTCGGCGATATCAGTAACAGGTTTTTTACTGTAGATCCCTTGAGGAGGCCATGGCACTGAGAATAATAACATCATTCCCTGTTTGTCTAATTTTTCAGCTAACGTTGATTTAGATGCCGCGTATAATTTTTTTGCTTGTTCAAAATTACTGGCTAAGAAAGGGATATTATCTAATTTATAAACAGGATCACTATTTCCCATGTTGCCAATAAATACTTCACCAATAGGCACTTGTTGAGTGCGTACGGCTCTTGGGATCTCATCATGTTTGATCAGTGAGGCACCAGAGTGGACAATAATCTCTAATTCCCCAGCCGTTGCCGTTTTGACTTCCTCTGCAAACTTAATGATATTTTGTGTATGATGGGTTGTATCTACATAGGGGGTTGGCATATCCCAACGCGTTGCCGCTAAAGTTGATGTTGAAATGAGAGCCGCAATGATCGCTGTGCTTTTTACTACTAATTTCATAAGAAATTCCTTATCTGTATGTCAGAAAATATTGTATTTACCTACATCACCCGGTTTTTTCAGAATTTACTGCAATGAGTAAAAGTGAATCTGTATTGCCTGCAATTTAAATGTACTTTGTATTTAAAATATATTTAATGCATTTTTTAGACCATAAAAGCAAAAAATTTCACCCCAAATTAATATGATATAACCCATTGTTTAATAAGCGTTAAAAACATCACAGAAAGGAATAGGTTACAAAAGGCGGTTCTCTTTCATCCTTTTTGTCATTAAAGTTTGTTATCTATGCACCATATGTAAGCAGTCAGACATAACAAAAAAATTAATCATTCCCCCTGTTTTCATTGCGTGAATAGATATTATCTATTAACGCACCATAAAAAAATCACCACAGAGGACAGCGAGAGCTGCGCTACACAGAGATAATATTTAAGTAAAACCTTTTCTATGAGTACTCTGTATATGAATTTAAACCAAAACGGAGTATTGCAGTTGAATGAAATGTGTGTGGTTAACCATTTGAAAAATAATATGATTATTTAAGAAAAATACAGAGTTGAATAATTACTTGTTTTTTAGGTTATAAATTGACTTACCATCTGAATGACCAGAGGTAAGTCAATATAAATGTTCGTCTAGCAGATAAAACCTGCTCCATGTTTAATGTCGACTTCATTATCAACAATAGCTTGAGCCGCTATCGCTAATCCTTCTACGATCAACTCTAAAGATAAAGTTGGTTGTGCGCCATCCGTTGCCTGACTTGGTAACAAGGGAATATGGACGAATCCATGACCAATGTTAGTATTTCTAAGAAAGTGTTGAACGCCGTAAAAAAGGTGGTTACAAACATAGGTTCCTGCTGTATTTGATACTTGTGCAGGAATACCTTTATCTTGTATAGCTTTCACCATCGCCTTAATCGGTAACGTTGAAAAATAGGCATCTGGCCCTTCAGCACGAATGGCCTTATCTATTATCTGATTACCTTCATTATCTGCAATTCGGTAATCATCCACATTAATTGCCACTCTCTCTGGTGTAATGCCAGCGCGCCCTGCTGCTTGCCCCACGGTAAGCACATAGTCTGGTTGGTGAGTTTTAATAGCTTCTATAACCGTATCTATCGATTTTAGGTAAACAACCGGTACAGAACATGTCACTATCTCAGCCCCAATTAATGAGTATCCTTCTAATTTTTTTACAGCTTCCAACGCGGGATTAACTGCTTCTCCGCCAAAAGGTTCAAAACCTGTAATTAATATTTTTTTCATGATTGCCTCTAGAACGCTAAGAAATACATAAGGAAGGTGTTTATTACCAACATCAGTAACGCAGGCAGGAACTGTGTGTAGATCACCTGGTTTTTGTTTTCTAGCTCCAATAATGCAGCGGGAACGATGTTAAAATTGGCCGCCATTGGTGTCATCAACGTACCGCAATAACCAGATAGCATACCTATCACACCAATGATTGCGGGATTGCCTGATTGTTCAATAATTAATAGCGGAATCGCGATACCTGTTGTAATTACAGCGAAGGCAGCAAACGCATTACCCATAATAATTGTAAATAACGCCATCCCCACGGTATAACAAAGCACATAGGCAAAGAGATTACTCTCTGGCACAATCTCTTTTACAATTTGAGAGATAGTATCTCCAACACCCGCTTCACCAAATAGATAGCCTAATGCGGCTAAGAATTGTGACAATATTGCAGCCCAACCGATAGCATCGATTAAACGTCTTCCTTCATGAATACTTTGTTTAGTGCTACCTTTGGTGATAGCCAAAGCAACAATAAGTGCAATCAATGCACTGATACCTAGACCTATTAAAGCGCTCGTTCCGGTTATTTCAGACCAAAGGATAGTCACCACTGGTACGATAACAGCTGGAATAAAAAGGGTGTTTTTCAACTTTAATGCACTTTCTTGGCGTAATTTAGGTTTGCTTTGCCCATAACTGCCTATGCCCATAAAACCACCAGCAGCAATTAACGTTAAGCTCAATACCATTAAGCCGACAGCCCAATCAGGTAGCACTACACCAAATGTAAAAGATAAGCCATAGATCAGCCAAAACAGGCCAGTACCAACACGTTTTTTATTAGTTTTATCCATAAATGTTTGTGCTGAAAATGCAATTAAAAGTAGTCCAACTGCCTGATATACATACTCTAACATTGTTCTTTCTCCACTATTTCTTGCATTTCTTGAGGGGATTGCTGTTCAGATTTGAGCTGTTTTTCATGTAGCTTTGCAAACAGTATAAAGACAATAATTGAAGCAATAGCCGTTGGAATTGCCCATATATACAGTTTTTCTATCGCAAGAGGGTATCCATGTTCTTCAAGGACGCCTTTTATTAAGAACAAACCACCACTGCCGATAAAGATTAACTGGCTGAAAAAGTTCGCAAAGTTTTCACTCATTGCCGAGAATGCACGGACTTTTGAAGATTGGCTTGCCGTTAAATTTGGCGAAGTACTGACAGCCGCAGCTTCTGCCATTGGAGCAACAAGCGGTCGAACCATAGTCGGGTGGCCGCCTAGACTTAAACCAATAGCATTGGTTACTTTGCGAAGTAGTAAATAAGCTATCGTAACCCGACTAACAGAAGCATTTTTCATCGAAGAGATAAGCTGTTCAGCGCGCTCCCTTAACCCGTAGTGCTCCAGAATACCAATCATAGGTAATATAAGAATAAACAAGGACATATAGCGATTTGTGGTAAAGGAAGCCCCCAAAACTGATAATATTTCAAGCACATTAAGATGGGCAATTAATCCAGTCACGACACCAGACGTTAAAATAACCAATAAGGTATTTAACCTTAAAGCAAACCCTACCGTTATTATTACAATGCCAACCAGTGGCCATAAATCTATCATTATTAATTTCTCTATTGATCAATCTAAAGTACCCTCAAAAACAGACTAAGGGGGATTTACATGTAAAGTGCATACAGATTACATTTAAATTGTAATTTGCATATATTGTGCCAACTCCCCTATTTCAGGCTCTATTTTTTTCAACTGGAGAATTCATCGACAAAGGAAAAGTTGCTTAGATCGGTTCATTGGAACATGTTGTAGCATCGCTAATGTTTGCAACGTGTGTACGCCGAATAGGGAACTTAATTATTGAACAGTAAATAAAAAAGATGCTGAGTTAAGCACCTGGTTGATACTGAAATAATGACAATACTTATGCACTTTCATCATTTCCGTAGTAGATAAATCAATAAGTTAATTTTAAAAGCATTACTTTATCGACACCACATAAATCACGCTATGTCATATTATCAGCACCAAGGGAAACAACATTTAAAAGTAATTACCAAGCGCAGGAAAGGGACAATAGCCTGGTTCTTTGCTTTTATATGATACTTCATCGTTAATCACATTGCTGATCTCTAGAGGAGGAATTACTCAAGGTAGCGCTGATATTCGTAAACCATTACCACAAATAGTTAGCTTAGTATCGGGTAAGCCATAAACTGGCATATTGCTCTGCAATAAATTTTTAGAAAGTGAATGTAAAAACAGCCATTTTTTGCACCAAAAGGATGCGCGCCATGCACTACGCCTGCGCGATGGAAAAGAGTTAGAGCTTTAAATTAGGAGGGGGGAAATTGGGATCACAAAACTTGAATTAGTTCAGGTCTTTCATTGTGTGCAAAATGAAAGACTTGCCCTCAGATTTTTTTCTACTCAAAAGGTCACCCCTAGTAAGGATTAAAAAATAATCTGCATTATTTAACACTGCTCAAAAAATAACCTATAATAGTCGGTTATTTAATTCTATAAGGAGCAGAAAGCCAATGAAATCCACCGTTGAAACCATGTTGCAAAAAAACCAAGAGCTTATTCATTGCGAGTTAATGCAGGTGAACTCTCATGTCCAGCGCTTTAACGGTGAATGTATGCTCAATACCCTGATGATGGATG
>JBATHQ010000360.1:0-5219 GCA_049667005.1 Psychromonas sp. | reverse complement strand
GAATAACCATTACCTCGTGTTGCGTCTTACTCTGGTCTCCGAGCTCACGCCTGGCAAAGCATTTTGGAGTAACATGGGGATAAGAGTAAAAAAAATCCCGCATCAGCAGGATTTTTTATTTAGGACTGAATAGTTGTTATTCGTCTAAGAAACTGCGTAGTTGTTCACTACGGCTTGGATGACGTAACTTACGCAGTGCCTTTGCTTCAATCTGACGAATACGCTCACGTGTCACATCAAACTGCTTGCCTACTTCCTCTAGAGTATGGTCGGTATTCATATCGATACCAAAACGCATACGCAATACTTTTGCTTCCCTTGCTGTTAAACCTTCTAACACGTCATTGGTGGCGTTTTTGAGGCTTTCACTTGTTGCACAATCAACAGGCAGTGCAATCGTGGTATCTTCAATAAAATCACCTAAATGAGAGTCTTCATCATCGCCAATGGGTGTTTCCATTGAGATTGGCTCTTTAGCAATTTTTAATACCTTACGGATCTTATCTTCGGGCATCATCATGCGTTCAGCCAGCTCTTCCGGCTGTGGTTCACGGCCCATCTCCTGTAACATTTGACGAGAGATACGGTTGAGTTTATTGATCGTCTCAATCATATGCACTGGAATACGGATAGTGCGTGCCTGGTCGGCAATAGAGCGGGTGATTGCCTGACGGATCCACCATGTTGCATAGGTTGAAAATTTATAACCACGGCGATATTCAAATTTATCAACAGCTTTCATTAAGCCGATATTACCTTCCTGAATAAGATCCAGGAACTGTAAACCACGGTTAGTATATTTTTTGGCAATAGAGATAACCAAACGCAGGTTGGCCTCTACCATCTCTTTTTTCGCGCGACGGGCTTTGGCTTCACCAATGCTCATGTTGCGTGATATCTCTTTTAAGTTAGTGATGGTTAATGCGCTTTGCTCTTCTACAGCGAGCATTTTTCGTAAACAACGTCTTAAATCTTCTTCAAATTCACTGATGCGTCTCGCATATTCAGTGCCGCTTGAAAGGATCGCTTCTAACCATGACGGATTGGTTTCATTGCCTTTAAAAAGTTGGATAAACTCTTTTTTAGGCATTTTGTTTTGTTCTACACAGATTTTTAATGCCAAACGTTCTTGTACACGAACAGAGTCCATAGAAAAACGAATTGCTTTTACCATGCGGTCAAACTGTTTAGGAATTAATTTAAACTGCTGGAAAAATTCAGCTTGTTCAATAATTGCTGCACGCGTATCGGCATGACCACGGCCATTTTTAGCAATCGAATCTTCAACAACTTTATTTAATTTACGCAGCTCAGCAAATTTTTCAGCAGCCTCTTCAGGATCCGGCCCTTTAGGTCCCTCTTCTTCATCGTCGCCGACACTTTCATCATCATCATCGTCATCATCGTCGTCGTCACCGTCTTCGTCTTTTAATTGGGTTTCGCTTAATTCTGAACCGATATGCGTGGCAGTAACGGCCTGCGACATTTCATCGTTAGGATCGACAAAACCGCTGATTAAATCAGTTAATTTCATCTCTTCAGCTTCGTAGCTGTCCCAGTTGTCTAATAGTCCGGAAATGGTGGCAGGGTATTCTGAAACGGCAGTTTGTACTTCTTTTATGCCTTCTTCGATACGTTTCGCGATGACAATCTCGCCTTCACGAGTTAACAGCTCAACAGTCCCCATCTCGCGCATATACATACGCACAGGATCGGTTGTTCTGCCAATCTCGGATTCAACCGTTGCTAATACTTGTGCTGCGGCTTCTACTGCGTCTTCGTCGACGTTATCGCTGCTGTCTTCACCTAAACTTATTTCGTCGGCATCGGGAGCTGTTTCATAAACTTTAATCCCCATATCCCCGATCATTTGGATGATATCTTCGATCTGTTCAGCTTCAAATATGTCTTGTGGTAGGTGATCGTTAACTTCTGCGTAAGTTAAAAACCCTTTTTCTTTACCTTTTATAATAAGCTCTTTGAGCTGTGACTGAGGTGATTGAGCCATAGATACCGTCCAAAAATTAAGTGCAAATAAGGGATATAGTAAAAAAAGTACAAGCGATCAAGTATACGCTAATTATGTAATTTTTTCTAGTTCATTAATTTTGTTTTTGTTCAATGAGTAATAAAGCAAGCTGCTGTGTTTCTGCGCTGCTTAAGGCCTGTCCTGAACGTGCTTTTTGTTTCAAAAATTCTATTCTATTAACAAGATGAAGATTAAGAAAGTTCTCTAATGTGTCTAGAAAAAAAGCTTCATAATTTTCTTCTTTAATATCATTTTGCCATACAGCTAATTTATTCAGCTGTTTGCCTTCCGGTTTTTCCCGATAATGTTCCAGTAACAGTCCAGTAGTTATATTGGGGCTGATCCGGCAAATATCAAGTAATGAGTTTAATAACCCTATACCGGGTAAGTTCATCTCTTTAAATTCAGGGAACTCCGGTAAACCATAAGCGATACCTGGATGTTGTAAAAGCACTGAAATGGCTAAACGCATCGGTGTTACTTTTTGGTTTTTATCACTTTTAGCGGCTGTTTTTGCCGTCGGCAATAACTTGTTCAGGCCCTCTTTTTCAATACCTAATAAAGTAATAAGGCGCTCTTCCATCATCTGCCGGAATGCAGTTTCGGGCAGTTTATTAATTAATGGAATGGCTAACTGGGCTAATTTAGCTTTGCTGTCAGCAATGCTCATATCCACTTGGCTTAATAAATGTTGAAAAAGAAAGTCTGATAAAGGCAGTGCCTGTTCAATCAGATTTTCAAAGGCTTGTTTACCCTCTTTTTGCACATAACTGTCCGGATCTTCACCGTCAGCCAGGAACATGAAACGCAAGGTACGGCCATCTTGTATAAAGGGCAGGGCATTTTCCAATGCCCTCCATGCGGCTGCTTTACCCGCTTTATCGCCATCAAAACAGCAGATTACTTCACTGCTGCTGCGAAACAGTAATTGAATATGCTCAGGCGTTGTACTGGTACCTAAAGAGGCCACGGCATAATCGATACCGAACTGGCCCAGAGCAACCACATCCATATAACCTTCAACGACTAAGATGCGCTTAATCTCTTTATACGCCTGCTTAACCTGATACAAGCCGTAAAGCTCTTTTCCTTTGTGGAAAATAGGAGTTTCGGGGGAGTTCAGATACTTAGGCTCACCTTCACCTAATACCCGCCCGCCAAACCCAATCACCCGGCCGCGGCGATCATGAATCGGAAACATCAGTCGATCGCGAAAACGGTCATAGCTGCCGCTTTTTTCTTTGGCGATTAACATTCCCGCTTCAATCAATTGTTTCTCCAAATCAGAGGAAACGGCAAAGTGTTTACGTACTTCATCCCAACCATCGGGAGCATAACCTATCTTAAAATCTTTGACGGTCTGACCGGATAAGCCTCGTCCTTTAAGATAGTCGATAACCTGTTTACTGTTTTTATGGGTACGTAACTGCTGCTGATAAAACACTGCAATATCAGCCATTAATTGATAAAGATCCTTTCGATCTACATAAGCTGTTTGCTGTGTTTTTCCGGATCCGCTCTCTTCACGAGGCACTTCTATTGATAATTGTTCGGCAAGCGTTTCCACTGCATCGACAAACTCAATGCCGTCGTATTCCATGATAAAAGAGAGCACATTGCCGCTGGCTCCGCAGTTAAAGCAGTGATAAAACTGTCTGTCTGCGCTGACAGAAAATGAGGAGTTATTATGACCATTATGGAAAGGGCAACAAGCGCGGTAATCTTTGCCTTGTTTTTTGAGTTTTACACGGCTATCAATAAAATCGACAATATCAGTTCGAGCGATAAGATCGTCAATAAAATTTCTCGGGATACGTCCAGCCATGTTTTAAACCATTTCGTCTATTAATTATAAAAAGTCATTTCTGCTATTATTTATAGCAAGTTACAATGAAATATCCATTTCTAAATTGTTCGCTAATCGCTGAAATTACAGGTCTTTAAGGGGCCAATTAATATACTGGATTATTATCTGAAAACGAAAAAGCCCCATACTTACGAGTAAGCATGGGGCTTTTGATATCTTAACGAGTAACTGGTTAAGCTAAGCCTGCTTTGACAAGCGCGCTTACTTCACCCATGTCTGCTCGGCCTTGAATATCTTTTTTGAGTAATCCCATTACTTTGCCCATATCTTGCATACCGTTAGCGCCCGAAGATGCGATAGCTTGCTCGACTAAAGTTTTCACTTCATCTGAGGTCAGTTGTTGTGGAAGAAACTCTTCTAATATTGCAAGTTCTGCCTTTTCAATATCAGCAAGATCTGTTCGATTCGCCTTTTCAAATTGAGCAATTGAATCTTTACGCTGTTTTACTGATTTAATGACAACAGCCGTAACTTCATCATCATTTAGCTCAACTTTATTATCGATTTCAATTTGTTTGATAGCTGCGATCAACATACGGATAGTGCCCAAACGGGTCTTATCCTTCGCTCGCATAGCGAGTATTTGTTGCTCTTTTAATCTTGCTTTTAAAGACATATTAAACCTTTAACTAATAATTAGTAAAGGCGAACGCGACGTGCGTTTTCACGAGAAAGTTTTTTCAGGTGACGTTTAACAGCTGCTGCTTTAGCGCGTTTACGAACTGTAGTCGGTTTCTCGAAGAATTCACGTTTACGTGTTTCTGCTAAGATACCTGCTTTTTCGCAAGAGCGTTTAAAACGGCGAAGTGCTACGTCAAATGGTTCGTTTTCACGAAGTTTAATTACTGGCATGTGCCTATTACCTTTAGGGTTACGGTCGTATATTGACCAGTTCATTTAAAATGGTGCGAGATTTTAATCTTATTTAGGTGTAAAAGTAAAGGATTAGTACGGAATTTTTACTGAAAATGCGTAAAAGATCCTTTAGATCTTTCATTCTAACTTAGATCGAGAATGTTTTCTTTATAACGGAGATAAAAAAACACTAAGGAGATTATTTTTACGGTAAACTAGCGGGTTTTTAACCACAGTCTTTATTTAATTTTATCAAAGGAACATTTGTCATATGCGTATTTTAGGTATTGAAACTTCATGTGATGAAACAGGTATCGCCATTTATGATGATCAACTTGGTTTGTTATCACACCAGTTATATAGCCAGGTTGCATTACATGCGGACTACGGCGGCGTGGTACCTGAACTTGCTTCTCGAGATCATGTGCGTAAAACCATTCCACTTATTAAAGAAGCCTTAGCTGCCGC
>JBATHQ010000359.1:0-1523 GCA_049667005.1 Psychromonas sp. | reverse complement strand
TCAGAGTCGGTTACCACCGATAATTTAAAAGTGCTGAATAATGAGTCGCATCAATATCCGGTACCCATTGCACGAAATTAAACAGCTGTGATGAGAAAAGGGTTGGGTTTCCTTTCTTTCCTTTTCTCGATTTTTTCACCTTCTCATAAAGAGGGGGCTGCGCTCATCCTCGATGGCTATCTAACAACTTCAGCCTGTTGTTTATTTTTATCAGCTTTTATTTTTGCTAACCAAAGTCCGGTGATCACAAACACAAAAAATACCATATGTAACCATAGTTTGGGGCCAATACTCATATTTAATGCAGAGAGAGAGCTGAATGCAGGAAATTGCTCAGTAGTCACCAGCTTTACAACAAACTCATTAGCAGGCGTTGCGATAAGTGTGGTGAACCACCCTAATACAATCACTTGAACAGCGCTCACCGCTAGCGAATTATTAATATTAAAAATGACAGCAGAAAGCTGCGCATAAGCGATTGAAACACTGATATGCACAAACCAGGATAAAACCAGCGCTGCAGTTGCACTATAACCACCCAGATTTATATAGGCAGCGGCATGTCTTGAGGTTAAGGTTGTCAAACCAAATAATGGCTGCACTAAAATAAATACAATGCTGGCAACAAGGCCAACAAAGGCGGCGGTGAGAATACTGTTTTTGCTCATATTTTTACTCTAAATTAGTTTCGATAACAAGTAGACCCGAGTTAACGGGTAAAAATTTCAAATTAAAGTAAAAAAGTTGCTATTCATTAAAATTAAAAAGGTTTAGGAACCCGGATTTTCCACGTTCATGATGTACTGAGTTAGCATTTCACAGTGACATTTGACGGTATCAATCAGCGGGATAGGGCTATGTTCACCGTTGAGCAGGATAGGGAACTCTGTACAGCCGAGAATGACTGCCTGGGCTCCCTCATCTGCTAGCGAGTTAATGACCTGAAGAAAATATTCTTTTGTGGCGTTACTAAATACGCCGACGGAAAGTTCGTTGTATAATAGGTCCTGGATTTTGTTCTGATTAGCGCTCGCTGGTACAATTGTCTTCACTTGATATCGGTCTAACAATCTGCCTTTGATAAAGTCCTCTGACATGGTAAAACGAGTGCCAATTAACCCAACTGTATGTAGCCTATCTTTCTTCAGGCTAGCGCCAATGGCATCGGCAATATGCAGGACGGGAATAGAAAGTGCCGCATCTAATTGGTTGAAAATCTTATGCGGTGTATTCGCACACAAGGAGATCCCATCAACACCCACACCCTGCAGTTCAAGGGCTGCTTCTACGAAGATATCGGCAATAGCGTCCCAGTCGTTAGTGCGCTGGAGGTCGTGGATCTGTCTTTGGTTCAGACTGATAATTCGAAGTAGCGGGTTGGTATTGTCTCCATGACGTTCATTGATTATTCTATTGATCATGGCATAGTAATCAATAGTCGAGTGCCATGCAGTTCCGCCAATAAGTCCTAGTTTTTTCATCCGTTTCTCCTGTGCGCATAAAATATTGGTAAACAGTATATA
>JBATHQ010000358.1:0-2972 GCA_049667005.1 Psychromonas sp. | reverse complement strand
GTGCGGGAATTTCCTTTGCTTAAGCAATTGATGGCGATGGAGGAGGTCAGCTGGTTCAATCCTCGTATTACCGGTTTAAAAGATGCGCTGCCCTATGTCGGTTTGAATGCCGTCGATATCAAAGAGGCCAGTGATCGGTTGGCAAGATTTGCTCCCTATTTAGTCAAAGCTTTTCCTGAAACCGCTGCAACAAATGGCATTATTGAATCTGATCTGCAGTTCATTCCACGGATCAAGAAAAGTTTACAGCTGCAATATGGTGCATCAATAACGGGCAGGTTAATGCTTAAAAAAGATAGTCATTTGCCGATCTCTGGATCGATCAAAGCACGTGGGGGAATCTATGAAGTATTGACTCACGCTGAAAAATTGGCAATACAGGCAGGGTTGCTTTCTGTGTCGGATGACTACAGTAAGTTAGCGACTGATGAATTTAGAGCGTTCTTTCAACAGTACCGTATTGCGGTGGGCTCAACAGGAAATTTGGGATTGTCTATCGGTATTATAAGCGCTAAATTGGGCTTCTCAGTGTCTGTACATATGTCTGCCGATGCGCGTCAATGGAAAAAGGACAAGCTCCGCGCGCTCGGTGTGAATGTCGTGGAATACGAGCAAGATTATGGAGTTGCAGTTGCCAAGGGGCGCAAAGAAGCCGAGAACGATCCGACCTGTTTCTTTATTGATGATGAAAACTCAGCAACGCTATTCCTCGGGTATGCAGTTGCGGGGGAGCGTTTATACAAGCAATTCACAGAGTTGGCTATTACTGTCGATCAAGATCATCCGTTATTTGTCTATTTACCCTGCGGCGTGGGTGGTGGTCCGGGCGGTGTAGCTTTTGGTCTGAAGATGGCATTCGGCGACAATGTGCATTGTATTTTTGCTGAGCCAACTCACTCGCCATGTATGTTGTTGGGTGTGCATACAGGACTGCATGATCGCATTTGTGTTCAGGATATTGGTATTGATAACGTGACGGCAGCAGATGGCTTGGCAGTGGGGCGTGCATCAGGCTTTGTCGGCCGGGCAATGGAAAGGTTGATTGATGGCTATTACACCCTATCAGATGAGCGAATGTATTATCATTTGGGGGAGTTGAGTAAGTTGGAAAATATTCAATTAGAGCCTTCTGCAATAGCCGGGTTAATAGGACCATTGGTCGTTGCTGCAAATATTGACTATCAGCGTCGTCTTGCGCTTGATGACATTAAAATGCAAAACGCGACTCACCTTGTCTGGGCCACCGGCGGAGGGATGGTGCCGGAAGATGAAATGTCATCATACCTTGCTAAGTCACAGCAAATTGAGAGATTGCCTTCTATACACAAGTTAGCGAATTAAATGAATTAAAGATAAATGTCTGATTCGTTATTTTTTCGTCATTCCCGCGTGGTGTTGGCGGGAATCTCGATGCAGAAATCCTCAATTCAAAGGTGCCAGAGATACCGCTTTAATGAAATTTTTGTGGCATTAAAGATTATCCCTTCGGCCTCTAGTCGCAACCGTTGTCTTTGATACGCGTCGCTATTGACAGGAAATGAGATCTCTCCTTTGGCATTGATAACTCGATGCCAGGGGAGTTTAGAGTCCTTGGGAAGATTTTTAAGTGTCGCACCAACATAACGCGCATGATTAGGACAGCCCGCTAATTTGGCGACTTGCCCGTATGTTGTGACACTCCCTTTGGGTATCGACGCGACGACTTGCCAAATTATTTCATTTATCGTTAGTTTACCATCACTACTGAACGTCATCTCAAGTCGTTTGATTATTAATTATTGGTTCTTGGCAAATAACTTGCTATATATGCCATACCCCTGTGCCTCTAACTCTTCGGCCGGAATAAACTTTAGCGCAGCTGAGTTCATGCAATAACGCAGACCTGTCGGTGCCGGGCCATCATTAAATACATGACCAAGATGCGATCCCGCATGTTTACTGAGTATTTCCGTTCTGACGGAAAACCAGCTTCTGTCCTCCTTTTCAACAATATTGGCAGGTTCGAGTGGTTTAGTAAAACTTGGCCATCCGGTATTTGATTTATACTTATCAAGCGAGCTAAACAGCGGCTCACCGGAGACGATGTCGACATAAATACCTGCTTGTTTGTTATCCCAGTACTCATTATCAAATGGGCGCTCAGTGCCGGCTTCCTGTGTTACTTTATATTGCAGAGGTGTTAACTTTTCTTTTAATTGTGCTTTGCTTGGAATAGTATATTCCACACTTTTACCGGTCATCGTTTTATGGCTAACAGGCTTACCCCAAATCTCTTCTAAGCGTTGATCTCGGCCACAATTCCAACGATACACTTTATAACGTAACGAATTGTTTTTATAATAATCCTGATGGTAACTTTCATTCCCTTTGATAGGATAAAAAGCGCTGGCATTTAAAATAGGTGTGACCACTGTTTGATCAGGAAATCGATCTTTCACGGCTTGTCTTGACTGTTCAGCCAATTTTCGTTCCTGCAGATTAGCGACGAAAATAGCACTTAAATAACTTTCGCCTTTATCGCAGAATTGGCCTCTGTCATCAAAGGGATCAATATTCACCCAATAATGATCTAATAAAGCCTGATAACTGACTTTCTCCGGATCATAGGTTATTTCTACCGCTTCATAGTGGCCGGCATGGTTTCCCTGATAGGTCGGGTTTTCTAAACTGCCGCCGGTAAAGCCGGAGACAACATCCGTCACCCCCGGTAGTTTTTCAAAATCCGCTTCCATGCACCAGAAACAGCCGCCCGCTAATACCGTTTTATCGGCGTTCGCTAATGGTGCATAACAAAGTATCGATGCTGACAGAACTAATCCCATTATATTTTTCATAAATATCTCGCTTTGCTGTGTTGGTTTGACGAAGAAAAAGTTGAATTTTTTTGATATCTAAAATCCTTCGATAAGGGAAATGCCAACCGGATTTTCCACCAAATCGCCTTTAACATTGCCTCTTAACGGATAAGACCG
>JBATHQ010000357.1:0-2876 GCA_049667005.1 Psychromonas sp. | reverse complement strand
TCCAGTGCGGTATAACAGTTCGCTAATGTTTGCGCCTCAACCCCCTGGCCGGCATCAACTACCAATAAAGCGCCTTCACAAGCAGCTAATGAGCGTGATACTTCATATGAAAAGTCAACGTGTCCAGGGGTGTCGATAAAGTTTAATTGATATGTTTCACCATCTTTTGCTGTGTAATCCAAGGTCACACTTTGCGCTTTGATGGTAATGCCACGCTCACGTTCAATATCCATAGAATCAGTTACTTGCTCTGCCATTTCACGTTCAGTTAACCCGCCGCAAGTGCTGATTAAACGATCTGACAATGTTGATTTACCATGGTCGATATGGGCGATAATCGAAAAGTTACGAATGTTTTTCATGAAGACTTTAAATACCTATTTAGTTGCATATTGATGCGGTGTTTATGCGGTGCTATAACGACAACTTCTAATTATACGGTGATCCGCATTGGTTAGTTGCATAGTTATATACCCAAGCCACCTCATGCCTTAGCAATCCGCAAGTGGTTTGGGTATAGATTGGTCTGCATTCTATCGAATTTATCCTATAATCGCCATCTTTATAGCGCGCCGCCCGGCAACAAATAAAAACCATGTTTGGCTTGAGCAAACCCAAAAAAAATCGGGTTCCAAAAAATCTTCCCTTGCTGTGGCAATGCTATCTTTTTCGCATTAAAAGCGGCCATAATGAACGCCTAATGGCTTGCAGATTACTTCTTTGTGACGTGACCAAGCTATTAACAACACATTGTTTTTAGATAAATAAATACCATTGATGGCAGTAGATAGTTGTTTCTATCGTGTTCTATTTCACAAAATAGAATTTCCCTTCCCAAACATTAATCTAATATTGTTAAAGAATTAACAAACTTATCAAATTTAGCTTACAATATGATTGTTTTTTTAAGGATGATTGCTGGCAGGGAACAAGACATTTTTGTCGGGCCAAAAACACCAAAAAAAGATTTGGCCAATTAAATTAAGTGTTACTGGTTAAGCACCTCTGGCAAAGTTCCATTGCAGAAGTTGCTGTGATTGCCAATCAAGCTGCCATTAAATCAACACGCAGAGTTCGATAAGTAACAACTTAATTTAGTATATTGGTATTTACACTCATTATCTTTCCTATTTATCTTTGAGGTTATTTTATTATGAAATCAAACACTCCCGTGTTGCTTTCTGTCGTTATCGCTATTGTCGGTTTTGCAGTTATTAAACTGCTAGGCTTAACAATTGATGGCGCATTTTTATTCGCAATTGGCGCATTAGCCAGCGGAATAGCAATCCAACTTTTGGGCGCAAAGAAATCCCCTAGTCCAGAAAAAGAGGCAGGGGTTAGTGAAGGTGATTTTACCACCACAACGCTTTATGTCGGTAACTTACCTTACCGGGCAAACGAAATGGCGATACGAACTCTTTTCTCTGAGCATGGCAAAGTACTTTCAGTACGTTTAATGAAAGACAAACATACGGGTAAACGCCGTGGTTTTGGTTTCGTCGAAATGCCTGAAGCAGATGCGCAGAATGCCATTAACGCATTGAATGAAGTAGTGTTCCAGGAGCGCTCTTTAAAAGTGCGCGAAGCAAATGAACGCACTGCCAACTCTGAATCAGATACGCAGGATTAGTGTTTATTTAAATTTAAATTTTAAGCGCTCTGCGGAGCGTTTTTTCTCCTCTTTCCCCTCCCAATCGTCCTCAATGAACTAAACTAAGACTTAATCTAGCTAAATTTGCGCAGGCAAAAAATATACAACGCTATCTATTTAGTTAAATAAATAAATACATTTTCCGTCAAGGATTCTGATATGCATATCGAGGGCAGCGTATTAATTGTGATCTTTGTGGTTTTATCTTTGCTGCTTGGCGCATTGATAAAGTCCGTCTCTAAAATTCTGACTTCTCCTTACAGTGTCATTTTATTATTGGCGGGTTTAAGTCTTGGTCTATATGGCCGTAGCGAACATATACAAACCACTATACCCGCATTAAGTATGGCCTTAACAGATTTGGCGCAGGTTGATCCTCACCTTATCTTATTATTATTTTTACCTACCCTCATTTTTGAATCCGCATTTTCCATGAACCCACACCTGTTTAAACGCATGATCAGCCAGATTACTGTGTTAGCGGTGCCGGGGTTAATGATCTCCACCGCTTTAACCGCTGTACTGGCCTTTTATTTTTTCCCCTGGCAGTGGTCGTGGACGGTCTGTTTTTTATTCGGTTCGCTGATCAGTGCAACGGATCCCGTTGCCGTTGTATCATTATTAAAAGAGATCAGTTCAAGAAAAGGGTTAGAAACATTAATCGAAGGCGAATCATTATTAAATGATGGTACCGCCATTGTATTCTTCAGCCTGTTTTATGGTTTATTAACCCTCGGTGAAAAGGTTAATTTTGATCCCCTCGCCGTTTCCGGCAGTTTTATCGCAGTGGTGCTGTTAGGGCTTTTTACCGGTTTAGCCGTCGGCGTTGTCTTTTTATTTTGGATTGGGCGTTTATTTAATCAGGCAGTGGTTGAAATCACCCTGACCATTTCCGCCGCTTATATCTCCTATTTTATTGCTGAAAATGTCTTTCATGTTTCCGGAGTTGTTGCTGTCGTCACCTTAGGTCTGCTGGTTGCGAGCATCGGACGCACGCGCATTTCACCGGAAGTGGCTACTTTCCTGCATCATTTCTGGCAAATGATGGCGCATATTGCCAATACGCTTATTTTTATTCTGGTGGGCATTATCATCGCTTCACGGATCCGTTTAGACGTCGCGGAATGGTGGCTAACCTTAGCCATTTTATATATCGGCATCCAATTTATACGCGCAATTCCCGTACTACTGTTTATGCCAATATTAAAACGCGCCGGCATCGATA
>JBATHQ010000356.1:0-3058 GCA_049667005.1 Psychromonas sp. | reverse complement strand
AATGACTTAGGCGTATCCCGGAAAATATTTCTGGAAAACTGATCCAGAATAATGATTTCAGCCAAACGCCCCCTTGCCGACGTTCGCCATTCATAAAGTTCACATTGTTCAGCGCACTGATGGACAGGTAAAAATCTCGCTTTAATAAGCGAATCAAAGCCGCTATCTTTTACCCACCATCTTTCTGGTTGTGTCTCTGCAAACCAAAAAGATAAAATCTCTTCATATTTCACCACCTAACCTCCTGACCTGATTCCACTACCCGACCTGATTCGACAATATGGGTTAGCACAATAATCTCATCGATTGAAATACCAAAATACGTTGATAGTGCCTTCGCCAGACCAAGTTGCAACCATGAAATATCTGCCGCCGACCAGGCAGAAGGCAATAGCAGATCTGCCATGATGTTATATTGCTTGCCAAATTGCTGGCTAATCTCAATCAGATTAACCGTCATTTCATCAGCGTCTTTACTTGAAGCTGCAGACCATAGTTCAATCAGTTCATTTGTTGCACCTGCGCTTCGTTTACAATCTGCCATTAAAGCACCATCTAGCTTACAATTTGCAATCGGCACGATTACCTCCCGGCTATCTTCTATTCACAACTGATATCAATATTTTATACCAATACAGGCAAACTCGACTGGCGATAACACAAATCCTGCCAGACATTTATCCGTCAATTGCTGTACCTGCTTCACTATATTTGCTCAGATCATAATAACCTTAAAATCTCTCCGTGGTTATCACCCAAGTTTAAGACTAGACTGAGTAGACATCCATTCAATTGAGGAAATAATAATGATCAAACAAGGCCAGTCAATACCAGCAGGCAGCTTGAGTCAACTTACTGAAAACGGCATGATTAACCATCAGGTAACAGAGCTGTTTGCCGGTAAAAAAGTTGTTTTATTTGCAGTTCCGGGCGCGTTTACGCCGACCTGCTCCGAGGCACATCTGCCCGGTTACGTGGTCCTGGCAGATAAGTTTAAGGCTAAAGGTGTTGATATTATAGCCTGCGTCTCGGTAAACGACGCATTTGTAATGAAAGCCTGGGGTGATGCGCAAAACGCTTCTGAATTGATGATGCTCGGCGACGGTGATGCCAGCTTCACTAAATCATTAGGATTAGAGATGGACACCGCCGGTTTTGGCGGTCTGCGTTCACAGCGTTATTCGATGGTGATAGACAATGGTGTCGTCACCTTATTAAACGTAGAAGCGCCTAAAGCCTTTGAAGTGAGCAAGGCCGAAGTGCTGTTAGCTGCCATATAAGCCTTATTCGACGGTTCAAAACGGAAGGTTAAACTTCCGTTTTGATTTTAAAATAAAGGATCCAGTATTCATTTGCACCGGCATGGATAACACCAATTCCACTAATTGTTTGCTGAATCAATAACAGAGTTGTAAGCCGCTCTTACCTGCCCGACACAAAGACCTGCATCGTTCGCCGGTATTTTTTTATGCCACAAAACCTTGATACCCTGCTTTTCCAAAAGCGTGGCTGTGCTTTCAATCAGAAACGTATTCTGAAAGCAACCACCGGTCAATAATAGTTGCGTTACTGCATAGTGCCGTGCAATTTTTAAAATAACCTCCGCCATACTGTTATGAAAGCGTTTAGCAATCACCGCGTCTGCAACATTGTTACTGATATCATCAATCACGGCACTAAGCATAGGCCGCCAATCAATAATGTTCGGAGTAACAGAAAAGTCAACGGGCAGGTCATAACCCCCCTGATCCGATGAGGTTTTCGCAGCAAACTCCACTCGCATTGCAGCTTCTCCTTCAAAGCTGTTGATTTGTATAAAATTTAACAAACTGGAAATGCCATCAAATAAACGCCCAGCGCTGCTGGTTAATGGGCTGTTGATATTATTGGAGAGCATCTTCAACAACTGCTTTATCGTCGATAATGGAAGAGAAGATAATGATCTAATTCGCTGCACAGCAATAAAATCTTCGCCATAAATTTCATATAAAAGCGCGATGGCCACCCGCCGCGGCTCTTTTATCGCAGCACTACCGCCGGGTAGTTTGAAAGGTAAAAAAGTGGCGACCCTGTGCACCTTCTGATCATCCACTGCGATAAACTCACCTCCCCATAAACTACCATCCTGCCCATAACCGTTACCGTCCCAAACCACAGCAAAAGCCTGCTCATTTAGTTGATGTTCGATCATCGCCGCGTAAAGGTGAGCGAGATGATGTTGCGTAGCAACCACAGGCAACCCTGACTCTTTGGCGAGTTGCGTGGTCACATAATCAGGATGTAAGTCACAGGCAACAATATCAGGTTGAACAGCAAACAAGCTTTGCATAATTTTTTTTACTTTCTGATGGCGCTCTACCGCAGCAATATTTTCGAGATCACCAATATACTGACTGAGATAAATCCGCCTGCCTTTGCTTAGGGCGATGCTGTTTTTCAGTTGTCCACCGAGCGCCATAATCGTTGCAAACTCTTTTTCTAAGGGCAGATAATCCGGCACATAACCGCGAGCGCGCCTTAGCAGCATGGGTTCATTGTTAACAAATTTGACTATCGAGTCATCCAGCCCCTGATAAATTTCCCGATCATGCATAACAAAACCATCCACCAACTGCCGCAACTGCTCAAGCGCTTGCTCATTATCACAACAAACCGGCTCACCGCTGCGATTGGCACTGCTCACAACCAGCGGTTTATTAAGCGCCCGGCAGATAAGCTGGTGCAGCGGCGTATAAGGCAGCATAACGCCTAAATAGGGGTTATCGGGCGCAATGGCGGGACTAAGAGAAAAGTTGTTATGCTTATTTTCGAGCAATATAATTGGTGCAGTCTCGCTGCTTAACAGTATTTTTTCCTGCTCTGTCATTCGGCAATCCGCTTCGACCAGAGACAATTGCGGGTACATCAGTGCAAAGGGCTTGGTGGGCCGTTTTTTTCTCTGCCGCAAGCGCAACACCGTTTCATGGTTAGTCGCATCGAGCACAATATGAAACCCAGTTAATCCTTTAATGGCAAGGATCTTCCCCGCTTTCAGTTCGGCAATCGCAAGGTTTAATGC
>JBATHQ010000355.1:0-3221 GCA_049667005.1 Psychromonas sp. | reverse complement strand
GTTACTGCAATCGCAACGAGGAGGTTGTGGAGGACTTGGTATTAGCAGAGCGGAACATAAAAAGAGCGGTTATGCTAACCTACTCTCTTTAAAATTTACAAAAAAGTACGATAATTGAATATTTTATTCTTCGTCTTCTATCATTAATATCGGTGTTTTATAATCACAAGCTGCACAATGACCTTCATACCCATAGCTTGCAGGTGTAAAAGCATACTTATGACATTTTGGACATTCGTCTAAAAGTAACACACCAATTACACGCTCAACAAGCTTACGATCATCATGCATTTCAGATTCTTTATTCTCCATAAATACCTCACAAATTGAATATTTGTACCCCTCAATATATTCTTGAAACGGTAAAAGTCAACCTTGAAAGCGCTTAACTGTCCTTTGCCGATAAATTGACAGTCAGGAAAACACAGTTTTAGGGTTAGTATTTATTATTTTTCCGTTTATTATCAAGTAATTAAAAATAATGGGTCGATAGCGAACAAATGCTTAGAAAGTTTAAGGTTATTTTTTGGGTTAAATATTAGATCAGTTAGTTATCTGCTTTGGTATTAATATGAAGGTTAAAAATAAGGTCTCTCAGATAGCTAAACTAGCTGAATTAAATCAGCTAGTTTTGCAGTCAAAAAACGCTCTGGCTTAGGCTCTTTTATAATTAGGTTTATTTTATAAAAGGCGTATTGGTTTTCACATGCAGGTTTTGTGCACGGTGACGTAATAGATGATCCAGCAGCGTAATTGCCATTTGTGCTTCCGCAATCGGCACCGCACGAATGCCCACGCAGGGATCGTGGCGCCCTTTGGTGATCATCTCTGTCGCTTCACCATCAGTGGTAATAGTGCGACCGGGAATCGTTAGGCTTGATGTCGGTTTTAAGGCGATATGCGCGATAATATCCTGACCTGTTGAAATTCCCCCTAAGATGCCACCGGCATGATTTGATAAAAATCCTTCGGGTGTCATTTCATCGCGATGCTCAGTGCCCTTCTGATTAGCAACGGCAAAACCATCACCAATTTCAACACCTTTAACAGCGTTAATACTCATTAACGAGTGCGCAAGCTCAGCATCTAAACGATCAAAGACTGGCTCCCCCAATCCAACGGGTACACCGGAAGCGACCACGGTAACTTTCGCCCCCACTGAGTTGCCCTCTTTGATTAAGGCTTTCATATAATCTTCAAGTTGTGTAATTTTAGACACATCAGGGAAGAAAAAGGGATTGTTTTCAACTTCATTCCAATCAATTGAATCGGGTTTGATACCACCTAACTGGCTCAGATAACCGCGAATAACAATACCAAACTGTTCATGCAGATATTTTTTCGCAATGGCACCTGCTGCAACCCGCATTGCGGTTTCACGAGCAGAAGAACGACCACCACCGCGATAATCACGGTGTCCATATTTTTGATGGTAGGTATAATCAGCATGGCCGGGACGGAAAAGATCTTTAATAGCGGAATAATCTTTAGAGCGTTGATCGGTATTTTCAATCATTAAACCAATACTGCAACCTGTCGTTTTACCTTCAAAAACACCAGATAGTATCTTAACCTGATCGCCCTCCTGACGCATCGTTGTATAACGAGATTGTCCCGGACGACGTCTGTCTAAATCATGCTGCAGATCCGCTTCACTAATTTCTAAATTTGGTGGAATACCGTCCACAATACAGCCTAATGCCGCACCGTGACTTTCACCAAAGGTGGTTACTTTAAAGAGTTGACCAATACTGCTTCCCGCCATGATTACTTCCCATTATTAAATTGTACAAAACTGCAGACAATAACAACTTGCCGCAGTTGCTCTGGCATTTATCTCAAAAAATATTAAATGTTAATCTCATCAAGTTGTGTTTTGCTTAATACAAATACACCATGTCCGCCTGCTTCAAATTCAATCCATGTAAAAGGAATATCAGGATAAGCTTCCTGCAGATGCACTTGAGAGTTACCCACTTCTACAAATAACACACCTTTTTCAGTTAATTTTGAACTCGCTTGACGCAGCATCTCACGTACTAAGTCTAAACCGTCAGCCCCGCAGGCTAAACCTAATTCGGGTTCGTGTTTATATTCATCCGGTAAGTTTGCCATATCCTGCGCATCAACATAAGGAGGATTAGAAACAATCAGATCATATTTTTCATTTTCGATAGCGGAGAAAAGATCCGACTGAATTGGAAATACCTGCTGCTCAAGACCATGATTTTGAATATTAATTTCAGCAACATCTAACGCATCCTCTGAAATATCTACAGCATCAACCTCAGCTTCGGGAAATGCATAAGCACAAGCGATCGCAATACAACCGCTGCCCGTACACAAATCTAAGATGCGCTTAGGGGCCTCTTTTACCCAGGGTGCAAAATGCGCTTCAATTAATTCAGCAAAAGGGGAACGTGGCACGAGAGTGCGCTCATCAACGTAAAACTCCAACCCGGCAAACCAGGCTTTATTGGTTAAATAAGCAACCGGAATACGTTTTTCAATACGGATCAGGATCCGTTCCACCAGCATCTCTCGTTCGCGACGTGTTAAACGTGCATCAACAATAGTCGGTTTGCTGTCTAAAGGTAAATTTAATGAAGGTAAGATAAGCTGTGTCGCTTCATCCCAGGCATTGTCGGTACCATGCCCGTAAAAAAGCGCTGCACGGTTAAATTCTGAGGTCGCCCAACGCAACAAATCCTGAATTGTTCGCAGTTCATTAACCGCTTCTTCACTAAAAATCATATCCAATTTATTCTCCGATTAAGGTAAACTCATTGCACATACAAACAGCATCGGAAAGACCATGAACGATCCAAATAAAAACGATGATTTTTCACTGTTTAGTGCAGAGTTTTCAGGTATTAAAAAATTAAAACAGGATACCATAAAACTCCCCACTAAAAATATGAAGAAAAAGCAGATCATTAAACAAATCCGTGAAGAGAGTTTTGAAACCAACCATTTTTCCGATGGTTTTGAACCACATTTGCCAGAAGAAGGTCCTGTACACTATATCCGCCACGATGCTGACAAGTACTTAATAAAACAATTACGCCGTGGTGATTTTTCCCCGGAGATTATTTTGGATCTGCATGGGCTAACGCAAGACGAAGCGAAACGTGAATTAGGTGCGTTGGTTACCTGTTGTAAAAAAGAGGGGTTATACTGCTGCAGTGTGATGCATGGTGTGGGCAAACATATTTTAAAAA
>JBATHQ010000354.1:0-12083 GCA_049667005.1 Psychromonas sp. | reverse complement strand
GCAGTAGTTCGCTTATTGCATGGTTTGGCGGAAAAGAAGCGTTAATTTATCTGCGTATGTTCGCCGCTATTTTAATGTTAATGCTGGCATTATATATTGCCAGAGTATGGTATGGGTTATTAAAATTAGAACAGGCAGGTCAATACATATGGAGGTTTATAAAGCCAGTAGCGCAACTATTCATTCCATTACAACACCCCATTTTAGCACTCCCGCTTGGATTTTTATGGGGGTGGTTACCCTGCGGTTTAGTGTATTCAACACTATCCTGGGCTGCAAGCAGTGGAGATGCGCTGAATGGTTTGTTGATCATGCTCGGTTTTGGTTTGGGCACTATGCCGGCCATGCTCACCGTCGGCACGTTTAGTCATCATTTAAAACAAACATTAAACCATTTTTGGTTTCGCTATGGCAGTGGCGCATTATTAGCCCTTTTTGCTATTCATACATTGTATGTCGCCATACAGCAGTTAACTTAAAACGGTTGTTTTTTCAGCAAATAGTGAGCATTTACCCTCTACTCTTAATCACTGGCGATAGCCTTATTGAGATTTAATTATTTGAATCTATTCAAAGCATCTTGAATAGATGCTAACATTGATTTATATCAATTATGGAAAAAAGAATTACTATGGAAAAAAGTAATACAAACCGAATACAAAATGGCGGTTCTTCTATACGTTGTCAGGACTGCAGCATCAATCAATTGTGCATTCCCTATTCACTTAATGAAACGGAATTAGAGCGCTTAGATAATATTATTGATCGCAAAAAACCGATCCACAAAGGTCAGGAAATATTTAAGGCGGGACAGGAGATGAAATCCCTGTACGCAATTCGCTCCGGTACGTTGAAATCATATACCATTACCGAACAAGGTGACGAACAAATAACCGCTTTTCATTTAGCGGGTGACTTAGTTGGTTTTGATGGCATTAGCACCGGAATACATCCAAGTTTCTCCCAGGCACTTGAGACAGCGATGATTTGTGAAATTCCCTATGATACGCTAGATAATCTTTCTACCACTATGCCAAAATTGAGGCAGCAAATATTACGCTTAATGAGCAGTGAGATCATTGGCGATCAAAATATGATTTTATTACTTTCAAAGAAAAATGCAGAAGAACGGCTTGCATCTTTTATCCATAACTTATCACAACGTTTCGCCGCGCGCGGGTTTTCGCCAAAAGAGTTCCGCTTATCCATGACCCGTGGTGATATTGGTAATTATTTAGGCCTTACCGTTGAAACAATCAGTCGCCTTTTAGGGCGCTTCCAAAAAAATAATATGATTGCTGTTAAAGGCAAATACATCAGTATATTAGATGAGCAGCAACTGACTATTCTTGCAGGCGCAATGAAAAAAGATTGAGTAATATCGCGGTTCTATAAATATCACTACTAAATAGCCTTCTCATATCAGAAAAGGCTATCAGTTTTACTTCTTCTGATCTAAATTATAGGTATGTTTACTTTATATTGGGATCCTATCATGCTCAAATACAAGAATATTTTAGTTTTTATTGATGTAGACCAAGCGTCTCAACCCGCATTAGAAAGAGCGGCTTCAATTGCTCAAAATGAAGCCGCAACAAAAATCACCCTCTTCCTATGCTGTTATGACCTCACTTTCGAAATGACATCCCTCAGTTCAGGAGATGAAAGACAAGCAATGCAACGCATTGTTATTAAAGAAAATGAAGAATGGCTTAAAACCATTGCCGCACCTTATAAAGAAAAGGGCCTGGATATACACTGTCAGGTACACTGGCATAACCGCCCTTTTCAGGCCGCAATTATTGAAGTGTTAAAAAACGATCATGATCTTGTTGTAAAATCTACGCGTCCGCATTCCAAGTTAAGTGCGATTTTATTTACCCCTACCGACTGGAATTTATTACGTAAATGTCCCGCGCCGGTATTATTAGTAAAAGACCACTCATGGCCGGTAAATGGTAATATCCTTTGTGCAATTGATTGTAAAAGTATACAGGATGAAGATCATCATCAACTCAATAAGCAGATCTTAAAAGAAGCCGCTGCCATGGCTAAAATTATGTGTGCAAATATTCATATTGTTAATGCATATCCCAGCCCGCCGATGAATATCATGCTCGAACTGCCAGAATTTGATCCTATCAATTACGAAGACGGGTTGAAAAAGTTCCATCAGAAAACATTAAACGAATATGCACAACCCCTTAACCTGCCTAAGGACCAAATCCATCTTGCCCAAGGTTTACCCGAAGATGTTATCAGCCAGGTGGCAGAAGAGATTGATGCTCAACTCGTTATTTTGGGTACTGTTGGCCGTTCCGGTTTAAGTGCAACATTATTAGGGCATACCGCAGAGCAGGTTATTGATAATTTGGACTGTGATTTACTTGCTTTAAAACCAAAAGGTTTTATCAGCCCGATTAAACTTTAAAGGAAAATTATGAAACGATTAGTTGCGGGTGATAAAGCGCCATTATTTGAGTTACAAGATGATCAGGATAATCGTGTCGCTTTAGCCGAGTTGACAGGTAAAAAAGTGTTAGTTTATTTTTATCCCAAAGCGATGACTCCGGGTTGTATTAATCAAGCTTGCGGTTTACGTGATGTAAACAAAGAACTAAATGATCTTAATACCCTGGTATTTGGAATAAGTCCGGATCCGGTCAAAAAATTAGCGAATTTTGTTAGCAAAAAAGAACTTAATTTTGCACTTTTGTCGGATCAGGATCATGCCGTAGCGGATGCCTTCGGTGTCTGGGGAGAGAAAAAATTCATGGGCAAAACCTATGATGGTATCCATCGTATTAGCTTCTTAATCGATGAACAGGGCACCATTGAGCATGTCTTTGATAAGTTTAAAACCACTGATCACCATCAAATTGTTTTAGACTATCTACGCAGTAAATAACGTTGCTGATGATAAAAGATGAAAAGGGCCAACGGCCCTTTTTTTATAATACCAATTCCACTAATTAGATGTTCTATTTAGGCTCCGGAAAAATGGATGAAAGCAAGGCTTTGATTGCAGTAACTAGTTGTTCTAATTGCAAAATCAATAACGAAGCTAGCATTCTTTTTAACAAGCATAAATGAATGTAAAATTAATGGATTTGGTATAAGTTAAACTTCGCCCTCTTCGCTTTCAATTTTCATTATACTGTTCGGCCAGGCATTCAATACCGCCTTAACAAGCGTTGCTAACGGGATGGCAAAAAATACGCCCCAAAACCCCCATAGCCCACCAAATATTAATACTGAGACTATTATCATCACCGGGTGTAAATTAACCGCTTCTGAGAACAAAATAGGGACAATAACATTACCATCAATAGCTTGGATAATAGCGTAAGCAATCATCAAATATAGAAATTCGGGTGATGACCCCCACTGGAAAAATGCTACGATAGCAATCGGTACCGTCACCGCAGCAGCACCGATATAAGGAATTAAAACCGATAAACCAACTAGCACGGCTAATAGCGCGGAATAGCGTAAGCCCATAAAATAGAAGGTAAAATAAGTACACACACCAACGATCAGGATTTCAATCACTTTCCCCCGGATATAATTCATAATTTGCTCATTCATTTCAACCCAAACTTGGTTGGCTAATTTACGATCGTTAGGTAAAAGCAGCACAAAGCTTGCGATCAACTGGTGTTTATCTTTAAGCATAAAAATGACCATTAAAGGGACTAATATGGCGTAAACCAGTAGTGCAGCGATATCTAATAATGAAGCAAATGAGTGAGACAGTAAAAAACCACCTTTCTCTAATATATAGGTACGCAGATTTTCAACGATAAGCGTAAAAGTAACAGAATCAATCAGTTCAGGATATCGTTCTGGTAAGGTTAAAATATATTCCTGTACTTGATTAAACATAAGCGGTAAATCACGGATAAAAGCGACACCTTGCCTGAATACCGTTGGTAAAATCCCCAAAAAAGCAAAGATTGCCAAGGACAAAAATACGACCATCACAATTAATGTCGAGAAACCTCTATTGAGCTTAAAGCGCATTAAATAATCTACTGGCCATTCCAGTAAATATGCCAAGACTAACGCCACAAACAACGGCGCTAAAATCCCACCGAAAAAATAAAAAATAGCAAATGCACTGATCAGTAAAAAAAACAGAACACCAAGATTGGGATCTTCAAAGTGGTTTTTGTACCACTCATTTAATTGTTTTAGCATGAAACTTTTACACCTTTAATATGAGTTGTTGGCATTTGTTTGCATAACCAACCTAATTTGGTTATCCCTTACAATGATTGAATAATGATACATTTTTTTATCAAGATACAGCGTTATATCGTGCATTGCTTGTTGATTAGAAAAGAGCAGACACAGTTGATTATCTTGTTGTTTAGTGGAGGGAGTATGATGTAATAACAAATAACGTTTCAATGCTATTAAAGACATCGGACAGCGCATTTTTTGTAAATCTAAAATTTCCATAAAACTAATTGACCCTAAACTTCAAGCCGCTAAAGCGCACCAATAAGTGAGCGTAAACTATTATTGTTGATCAATCACATTTATATTATTGTTCATTCAATCCGTCCTTTTATCCCCCTGCAGACATAGCTCTGGCGATTTTAATGAAGTAATTATTACCTTTGCCATAGAATAAGACAATCATCACTTGCAATAAAGTGTAGCTTGTTTATGATTTTATTATATTTTTCCAGTTGGCAGCTATCGTGTTGAAAAAAACCTTTATTATTTCACTTTATTTTTTCTTTTATTTTTTTTCAAGTGTCGCAAATTCAACAAATTCGCTGCCGGATATCGGCACAGTCGGCGCTGGCGCTTTGACTATAGACACAGAAAAAGAGTATGGCTGGGCCTTTAAATTAATGGCCAATCAAAGCTTGCCTATTATCCGAGATCCTGTTCTCAATTATTACATCAATGAGCTTGGTCAGAATTTAGTCTCCAAAGCAGACTCGGTTAGAATGCCATTTGATTTTTTCCTGATCAAGGACAGTGAAATCAATGCGGCTGCATTTTTAGGTGGCAATGTAAAAATCCACACGGGTTTATTTTTATATGCGAATAATGAGAGTGAACTTGCGAGCGTTTTAGCCCATGAAATTGCACACATAACCCAGCGTCATCTTGCCCGCATGCTCGAACAGCAAGCCATCAGTAACCCGACATCCCTGGCTGCAATGGCAGGATCTATTTTATTGGCATTAGTATCTCCCACCGCAGGTATGGCAGCCTTAACGACGACCATGGCCGTGTCGATGCAATCGCAAATTAATTATACTCGGGAAAATGAACAAGAAGCCGATCGGCTAGGGATACAAACATTAGCAGATGCGGGTTACGATCCCAGTGGTATGGCACAATTTTTTGGTAAACTTGCAGAAAAATATAAATACGCAAGCTTACCTCCACAAATGTTATCTACCCACCCGCTACCGGAAGCGCGTTTATCCGAAGCACGCTTACGTGCCAGTCAATACGAAGCAAAAAACTACAGCAACAGCTTAGATTATCAGCTCAGTAAAGTACGTATTACCGTGCGCTTTAACGATATTACGCCCAGTGCAGCCATAAACTTATATGCCGACCAGCTTAAAAACCAAAAATATCAGATCAAAGAGGCCGCTTTATATGGCCTGGCTCTGGCATATTTCGAAAATAAAGATTATCTGAAAGCACAGGAAATTATTGATGGTTTGCTGCAGCAGCAGGCAGACAATCTATTTTATATCGATCTTGCCACGGATACCGCACTGGCTTTAAAGAAACCGGAGCCGATTATAAACAAGCTACAGCAGTTATATAAAAACGACCCTGAAAATCCTGTTTATACGATGAATTTAGTCACAGCGTTGCAGAACAATAAACAATATACCCAGGCAGAAAAGATTCTGGAACTCTTTATACGCAGTCATCCCGATTATGTTTTAGCGCAGATAATTGCTATCGATCTTTATAAATCATTAAAAGATCGCGCTAAAGAACACTATAGTAAAGCACAATATTTAGCACTGCAGGGACGCTTTAAGGAAGCCACCCAAGAGATAGGCACAGCCATCATTCACACGGATAATCAGTTGGATCGCGCCAGATACACAGCCACAATGGGACTGTATCAAAAAGATGATTTACGCTTGAAAGAGTTAAATAAACGCTAAGTACTTAGCAAAGACAATATCCCGAAACAACCTCATATGCTGATTATTGCATCTAGAGGGAGTTTAGGGATATCACTATGGTGTTTGCTTTATTATATTTTTTAAAGCGTTAAGTGGATCAGGCTTTGTTCGCTACTTAATTGGTTAGCTAAACCAGAGCCTATTGAAATACCTAAATTTTTGGTCAATTTTTCAATGGCAGACGGCTGCACAGAATAGTTTACAATCGCCTCTGCTTTGATGATTTCACGCGCAACAAAACCCGGGCTTCCTAATCCATCGATTAACCCAAGTTTGATAGCTTGTTCGCCATTCCAAATTAAACCGGAAAAGAGTTGTGCACCGTTTTTCTCGCTATCAATACGATCGCCACGGCCAGTTTTAACAACATTAATAAACTGCTGATGGGTCACGTCCAATACTTCCTGCCAAAAATCTTGTTCTTGTTCCTTGCTGGGAGAGAAAGGATCTAAAAATGCTTTGTGCTCACCCGAGGTAAAGTGGCGGCGTTCAACGCCGACTTTCTTCATCAGTTCCACGAAACCAAAACTCGATGCGGTCACCCCTATCGAACCGACAAGGCTCGCTTTGTCTGCATAGATCTGGTCAGCTGCCGCAGCAATATAATAACCGCCGGAGGCACCAATTTCAGCAACTACGGCATACAATTTTTTAGCGGGATATAACAGACGCAAGCGCTGTATTTCATCAACGATATATCCGGCTTGTACAGGGCTTCCGCCGGGACTATTTATCACCAGCATAACCCCCTGGCTGAATTCATTTTCAAATGCCGCACGCAAACCTGTAACAATATTATTCGCGTTGGCATCTTTATCTGCAGCGATCACCCCGTTTATCTCCACCATGGCGGTATGCGGCGCTTTTTGCTGATCACTGAATGTGCCAGTTTTATTGTTAAAGAAGATCACCGTTGCGGCAAGCAGATAAAGGAAAGTTAAAAATTTGAAGAAAATTCCCCAGCGCCGACTTCTTTTCTGCTCTGCAAAATTTTCCTTAATAACAGCTTTTACCCAGTTTTCTTCCGTTTGTGTCTTATTGTCCATTTTATATTCTCTGTTTGAAGTTCAGTTATTGTAAAACATTTATTTATTGATTTATTGATTGCGCCATTTTGGATTGATAGCGTAATGGTTATTTGCCGTTGGCAACCACCCATTTTTTTAAGCCTGTCAGATCATTTTCATATTCAGACTTAATTAACTCTACCCAGTCATCGATATTATCCCACCAGGCAGGCAGATCCGGTGATTGTATTTTTTGTGCCAGCTGCTGGATTCGTTTTAAGCCGATGGCGCCCGCAGCCCCTTTGATTTTATGCGCTTCATTGACGATACCCTTTTGATCTTTTGCAATCATATTTGAATCCAACACATCAAGGTACTCCGGCAGTAATTTCTCAAATAAAAGAATATTGTTCAAAATCACAGAGGTGGGTAAAAAGTCCATTAAATCGACCAGCATTTGTTGATCAAACAGCGTATCAGCCTGCTGATCAAGTTGCTTTTGTGATAAAGATTCTATTTGCTGCTGCCCATCTGCCGGCTTAAATAACTTGTTAATCATTGCATTTAACGGTTTAACACTCAGAGGTTTAGCTAACGCATCATCCATTCCCTGAGCTAGAAATATTTTATTATCCGCAAATACATTGGCAGTCAGCGCAACAATAGGCGGTAAATTTTGCCCGTTTATTGCACGTAATCTTTGGGTGATCTGATAACCATCCATATCGGGTAATTGAATATCCATAAGAATTAATTGATAACTGTTATGCTTCACCTTATCCAGTGCCTGTGCACCATTGACTGCAGTATCTACTTCATGGCCAAGTTTTTCTAATAACGATTTAGCCACCAGAATATTAAGCTCAATATCTTCCACCAGCAAAATTGAAAGCTGAGGCAAATTAGCCTGAACGTTTGCTTCCTGATGATCTACTCGCGGACAATTAACCGTTAAGGTCAGCTTGAAGGTACTGCCTTCACCAAGTTTGCTGTCAACCGTTATTACTCCCCCCATTGCTTTGGCAATCTTCGATGAAACGGCCAACCCAATGCCCGAACCGGTTGCAAATGTATTCCCCTCCACCTGGTAATACATAGCAAAAATTTTATCGAGTTGATCCTGCGGAATACCAATCCCGGAATCTTCAACTTCAAAACACAGTTCAACCTGTTCCAAACTGACAGGATCACACCAACAGCGGATACTGACCGAGCCTAATTGGGTAAACTTCACCGCATTGCTGATCAGGTTCCACAAAACCTGTCTTAAACGGGTATCATCCGCTTCAATATAATCAGGAAAATCCCCCTGCTGTTCGAACACTAAGGTTAATCCTTTCTGTTCGGTCTGAATAAAAGCCAAACTTTTCAAGTCGCTAATAAAATCAAGCATATTGATATTATTAGCGACCAAATTTAAGCGTTGCCGATCTAATTTATCCAGGTTAACAATATCATTAAAGATATTACCCAGGGTGATGGCACTAATATGAATGGTTTTAAGATGTTTTGTCTGTTCCGCGGTCAACTGTTCATCTAATAACATGCGGCTTAAGCCAACTATCCCGTTTAAAGGCGTACGTAATTCGTGGCTGATGGTTGAAATAAACTCTGTTTTATGGCGGATATTTTTTTCTATCGACTCCTGATATTTTTTACGTTCAGTGATATCCCGGCCAAAACCAATAATACCGGTACACAGCGATTCACTATTAAAAAGCGGCAGTGCTCTTACTTCAAAAAAAGCTTGTTGACCGTTCGGAAAATGCAGCCAGTGTTCATGAATTTGTTCCTGTTTCAGCTGTTTAACTTTTTCATCCCGGGCGACAACCTGCTGCGCATAATCTTCCGGAAAAATGTCAAACGGCGTTAAACCAATCAACTCCTGTTCCGTTTTACCGGTAAGCTTCTCCATCGCTTTATTACAGCTGACAAAGCGGCCATCGAGATCCCGATGGAAAACTAAATCCGGAGAGGTGTTAATAAAAGATTTTAATAATATAGCGGCTTCCACAAGCTCCTGCTGGCTCTTTTTACGTTCAATAATCTCTTTTTCTAATTCATGGGTTTTGAGTAGATCTTTTTGCCGCATCTCCTGCAGACTGGCAACGGTATTACCTAAATGCTCCCTTGCTTCCTCGAGATCTCCCACCACCACGGTTAAAAAATAGACGGCCCAGGGCGTTATTATCAGCCCGATCAAAATTGAACGGGAAATATCGACAATACCTAAGGGTTCTGAAAAATAGATAGCTAGTAATACCTGCAGCGCTGAATCAGCACTTATAATGGCAAGAGCGAGTAACAAACTAAAACGCAAAACCCCTAAGCGTTTTAATAAGGCAACATAGTAACGAACCCAAGTTTTAAGATTAAACAGTTGCACATTAACTCCCGTAGATTAAAAGACACCCAAACTATTCAGGCATATAAAATGGATATTGTATACCCAAATAACTGATCTATGTAAAAATAGGATACGTTTGGCTGCTTAGTTTTGAACAGTTTTGGCAAATAAAAGCAAAATAATAAGGTTAAGCACGGTATTGAAATACTGTGATTTTTCCAAAAAAAACGTTGTTTTTAGCATTTAAAATAAACCTTTGCATTTCATGGTTTTTAATTCTCTGCAACAGGTCTATAATGCACGCTTTTCATTTCTATATTTTAATACATGCAGTTGCATGTTTACTGGAGTTTTTCCTAATGGCAATGCCAGATATCGCAAATAGCGCGCAAGCTCAGACTGAAGGTAAACTAGATCGAGTTGGAATGAGTAATATTGAATTACCTATTATGGTTCAAACTGATGATTGCCCGCCACAACAAGTAAGTGCAAGTGCTGAAGTATTTGTTAATCTTGGTGATCCACAAGCCAAAGGCATACATATGTCTCGCTTATATCTGCAACTTGATGAACTTTCGACAGAGTCTGAATTAAATATCAATACGCTCACAGAGTTGCTGCACGGCTTTATCGCCAGTCATCATGAATTAAGTCAGCAAGCTTTTGTTAAATTTTCATTTGATTATCACCTGCGCCGCAAATCATTAATTAGCGAGAAGCGCGGCTGGAAAGCTTACCCGATTATTATTATCGGCCAACTTAACGATGGCAACCTTGATTTTGAACTGCAGGTAAACGTACCTTACTCCTCTACTTGCCCGTGCTCTGCGGCATTAGCCCGACAACTTATCCAAAAAGCTTTTTCTCAAAAATATGAAGCGCAAACTGAAATTAACAAAGATGAGATATTAACCTGGTTAGGCTCTACACAAGGTATTGTTGCCACCCCGCACAGTCAGCGCAGTATCGTTGAGATAAAAGTTAAACTCAATAAAGCAAACGCCTCTTTTCCGGTTATTGAATTAATTGATTTAGTTGAAAATACGCTGAAAACACCGGTCCAAGCAGCCGTAAAAAGGGAAGATGAGCAGGAGTTCGCACGTTTAAACGGTCAGAATTTAATGTTTTGTGAAGATGCAGCAAGACATTTACAGCATGCCCTTCATCAGCAGACTAAATTTGATGATTTCTGGTTACGTGTCAACCATTACGAAAGCTTACATGCTCACGATGCGGTTGCAATCACCACCAAGGGTATAGCAAACGGTTACTCAGCTTAAACAATCCCTGTTGTAATGCGGGAGCGGTTGCTCCCGGATTAATGTATTCCGACCTGATCTCTGCCTGCCATTTGCGCATCATACAAGCCTGCTTCAACTTCTGCCATTAACATTTTAGAAGTAGTCAACTCGCTCGGGAAAAGACTTGATAGTCCGATACTGACACTCAGGAAACCATTAGTAGAAGAATGCGCGTGCTCTATTTTTAATTGCGCAACCTCCAGATGTATCTCTTCGGCAATTTTAAGTGCCTTAGTTGCGTTACCACCTTTGAACAAAAGCACAAACTTCGAACCACTATACCTCGCAACGAAACAGCCTAAGACTTTACACTTTGCTTGTAATGCAGCGGCAATAATCTGCAAAGCCTGATCGCCTCGGCGTTGACCGTAGTTATTATTATAAGCATCAAAGAAATCAATCTCACACATTAACAGGGATAATAACTCCTGCTCTTTCCCGGCAACAGACCACTGCTGTTTTAACTGGATCTCAAAGGCGTAACGGTTGGCAATATTGGTTAATTTATCAACCAACACTTGTTCGTTATTATTTTCTGATGCCTGATCAATCAGCTTTTCAGCTTGTTTTCGTTCTGAGATATCTTTTGCAAAAATAACAATAAAGCGTGATTCAATTTCTAGCTCCTTATATACCTCATACCAGGTATGTTTACCGTTGCAATAGATCATCTCCTCAAAAGAGACTGCGCTACCCGTGTCGATAACCTCCTGATTGTAACGCTCTGCCCAGTCCGTCTGCTTTGATGAATACAGATCATTGAGAAGCATGCCTACAATATGCTCAAATTCACCACCGATCAGTTGAGCAAAGCGTTTATTAGCCGCCACTATGCGGCCATCAGAATCGATCACAGCGATAGGATCAACGCCCTTATCCAGCAATGCCGTCAATATAAGACCTTGCTTGAGAAGTGCTTGCTCCGTTTCTAAACGTTGTGATTTCTCACTGAAGATTTGCTTATTAAGGTGATGTAACTCAGTAATATCATTGTCAATGGTTAACATCGCAACCACATGCTCTTGATTATTATATAAAGGTATTTTACTGCTGCTAAACAAACACAATTTATTATTTTGCTCACTCCACTCCTGCGCTTTGTAAGTTTCACCTTTCCAGACAGAGGCTTCCTGCTTACTGTCAGTTGATGGCACTAACTCTTCTGCACTCTGCCCTGTTGCATCAATAATGCTGGTATTATGCGCTTTAGCCCATGACGAATTGCAGGTAATAATCTCTCCTTCTGGCG